>DATBAY010000342.1:0-8930 GCA_036271295.1 Lacipirellulaceae bacterium
GTTGCTTTGGTCTTCGTGGCCGCTTGCAAAGCCAACAGCATCCCACGCGTCTCAGTGCGAGGAAAGGTAACGTATGATGGCGCATCAGTAAAACGTGGTCTGATCACGTTTCGACCTGCTGCGGGATCAAAAGGTCCCTCCGCCGGTGCTGCAATCGACGACGGAGAATTCGCGATCAGTGCAGACAAGGGGCCAACTGCAGGGCCGCACGATGTCGAAGTCAAAATAGCCAGCTTCGCGATCGACGCCTCGAAGCCGGATCAACCCGCGCTGGCCTTACGCGGAAACATGCAATTTAAAACTCTTTCCCAGCATGTCGAAGTCACAAAGGGTCCTAACGACTTCAATTTCTCCTTCACCACTGCCCCCACGCCCAGCCGACATTGAGCCCCCGGCAATATTCCCCTATATTGACCGCCTTACCGATCATTCGGGCGGCGGACCTTCGTCCTCCCCAACTATTTAGCCCTCGGCCAATGGACGGGGGCTCTTCCCCGCGTCGCGGCCAATTGCCACGCCGGCGCCCATTCACATGAGAGAGAGTTTTTTAAAGTGACCAGCCATTTGAATGCCCCTCACGGCGGCAAGTTAGTTAATCTCCAAGTCTCCGCCAGCCGCGCCAAAGAAATCAAAGAACAATCCCGCGATTGGCCCTCCTGGGATCTCACCGCACGCCAGGTCTGCGATCTCGAAATGCTCTGCAACGGCAGCTTCTCGCCCCTCACCGGCTTCATGAAAAAGGCCGACTACGTATCCGTCTGCGACAAGATGCGTCTCGCCGATGGCACGCTCTGGACGATGCCCATCACGCTCGATGTCTCGAAAGAGTTCGCCGAAAAGATCAAAGTCGGCAGCTACGTCGCCCTCCGCGATGCCGAAGGCGTCATGCTCGCCGTCATCCACGTTGAAGATATGTGGGAACCGAACCGTGAACAGGAAGGCGAGAAAGTCTTCGGCACCAAGGACACGACCCACCCGACGGTCAACTTCCTCATGAACATGAGCAAACCAGTCTACATCGGCGGCCAGGTCGAGTGCCTCCAGCTGCCGCTGCACTACGACTACAAAAATCTCCGCCGCGGCCCCAAAGAAGTCCGCGAAGAGTTCGAGAAGAACGGCTGGACCAAAGTTGTCGCCTTCCAAACCCGCAACCCGATGCACCGCGCTCACCACGAGCTCACGCTCCGCGCTGCTAAGGACGAAGGCGCTAATCTTCTGATTCACCCCGCCGTCGGCATGACCAAACCGGGCGACGTCGACCACTACACGCGCGTCCGATGCTACCAAGCGCTCATGTCCCACTACCCGCAAAACACGGCGATGCTCTCGCTGCTCCCGATCGCCATGCGAATGGGCGGCCCGCGCGAAGCCATCTGGCACGCCATCATCCGCAAGAACCACGGCTGCACGCACCTCGTCGTCGGCCGCGATCACGCCGGCCCCGGCAAGGACAGCACCGGCAAGCCGTTCTACGGCCCCTACGACGCCCAAGAGCTCTTCAAAAAGCACGAACAAGAACTTGGCATGACAATGGTCGACTTCAAGCAAATGGTCTACGTCCCCGACGAGGACAAGTACTACCCCGTCGATGAGGTGCCGAAGGACAAGAAAACGCTGGACATTAGCGGCACGGAGCTCCGCGACCGCCTGGCCCGTGGCACCGAGATCCCCAACTGGTTCTCGTACACCGACGTCGTGAAGGAACTCCGCCGCAGCCATCCGGCCCGCGCGAAGCAAGGCTTCACCGTCTTCTTCACCGGCCTCAGCGGCTCCGGCAAAAGCACGATCGCCAACGTCCTGCTCTCAAAACTCCTCGAGCTCGGCGGCCGGCCAGTCACGATCCTCGACGGTGACCTCGTTCGCAAAAACCTTTCGAGCGAGCTCGGCTTCTCGAAAGAACACCGCGACATCAACATCCGCCGCATCGGCTACGTCGCGTCGGAAATCACCAAGCACCGTGGCATCTGCGTCTGTGCCCCGATCGCTCCCTACGACAACATCCGCAAGGAAGTCCGCGCGATGATCCAGCCCCACGGCGGCTTCATCCTCGTGCACGTCAACACGAGCGTCGAAGAGTGCGAAAAACGCGACCGCAAAGGCCTGTACGCCAAAGCCCGCGCCGGCATCATCAAGGAATTCACAGGAGTCAGCGACCCCTACGATGTTCCCGCCGACGCCGAAATCGTAATCGACACCCTGAAACTCAGCGCCGAAGAAGCCGCCCAAGAGATCTATCTCCGCTTGGAGAAGGAAGGTTACATCGGCGCCGAAGCGTAACCCGCTCCCCTCCGTCGACGGACTGGTCGCTTCAGCGACCAGTCGACCAACCAAGGACGCACGGATGTCCACAACCAACACGAAGAACCGTCGCTGGGCTAGCTTTAGCTTGGCGACGTTTTTCTTTGTCTCGCTCTCAATTGGCGCCATCATCGCCGGCTACCAGGCCGGATACCGTCGCGGCTACAACTCCGGCCAAGTTCAGCTCTACAACGAGACGCCTGTAACTGAGACCTACAGCACCAGCCTCGTTGTCGGCGATGACCTATCAGCTCAGGAGCGAGCCGATGCCGTGGCATCATTAAAAGACCTGATTACTTCCACCATCAGAACCGACATCTGGTCAGCCACATTAGGAAACGACATTCGCGATTTTCCCGCAAACCAGTCGCTTATCATTACGGCGCCGGGTTCCGCTCAGAAAGAAATCCGCGAACTCTTCAATCAGCTTGAACAGCTAGCCACGCGCGAATCCGCAGACGATTTACTTCCGGCACTGCAAGGGCTGGCCTCTCAAGGTAAAACAACCGACTGGATCGTGCCGATCGAAACATCTAAGAACAGTGCAAAAAGCGGTGCCTACCTGGAGCGTTACTTTAACGCAACCGTCAGTGGGCTTACCAAGCACTGGGGCTGTCCACGCTTTCATGGCGACTGCCGCGAGGCTGGCTTCCCCGCATGGTCACTCGACCAACAAATCGCCACTTGGCCGCGCGGCGCAGGCATCTCCTACGTCGCGCTCCGAATAACAGACGATGGCCAACTCCGTCTCGTAAGCGGCTTCCACGGCGGCTCTTGAAGTGCCTGCTGTGGCTATGTGAGCCTCTGCTCCACATCTGAACTGCTCTTCGACACTTTTTCCCCCAGCCACATTCTGTGGTTCGCAGATTGCTGGCCAATCTCGTCGTCATCTCTGACAATTTCCTAATCGCAACCCGCAACTGGATGCGCTGTATTCCCAATCGAGCACCCGTGGAGCTGAGTGCCAAATGAGAAAGACCGTTCACGAGTGGCTCGGAGCCAACAAGAATGGAGTCGGCCTTGCAAAAAAGAAAACCGCCACGCGTAGCCCTTCAACCCGGCAATCCACCAAAAGGAAATCCATTCCAGTCCTTCCACCGCCCCCGCGCAAGAATAAAAGCCGCCGGCCAAAATGATCTACGCGCAGTTGAAGTGTCGCATAATTTTATTTAGCCCCGCGCGAGAAGCCCGAGGGGTTCAACCGTCCTCACGCTCCGCGAAATTCAAGATTCCACGACCAACGGCACAGGCCTTCGAATGCGCCAACCTGATATCGTACAACATCCGATGACTAGCAGGACTAGTGAACTAGGCTCGGGGCTGCTGAGCGTTACACCCAACGCTGCGAGTGCGCTCTGCCCTAGAATGGCATGTCCAGCTTCCGTCGGATGCGTCTGATCCCAAAACACATGGCTGTCCGGATCAGCACCGACGTGCACGCATTCACGTGCTAACGTCTCCGCGCACTGCACCACCGCGCGCTGTCGATCGCTTGTGGTTTAGCTAAACCGCCCGAGATCTCCCCGACCGCACGAGTCACCAACTTTTTTGTTGCTTTTGTGCCAAACGCTATGCTACGCTTCATACCGCCGACGAAGTGTACAAATGCACCCTAAGCGACGAGGCGTCGGAAGCCGTCCTTTTGGGTCCGCAGCGGCGCGCGCGTTCAGGCCGCTCGCCATCGCGCCCGCAATATTGTTCCATTCGCGATAACCCAACACCGTTCAAAGTCCCAATATTCACCCAATTTTGTCCTGCCGCCATGCACGATACCCCCCGCTTTTCCCGCTGTTTGCGCAATCACGGCGGGCCAATACTCGGCAATTTTGGAATAAAAAATCGAGTTCACCGCGATGCGCCATTATTCATCAGTCCCCGTCACCGCTCTTAATAGCCGGACCGCCACGCGGTCCGGTCACCCAAAATCGCTTGGAACCCCCGATTCCCCCGATTATGCTAAAAGTTGAGCTACTTCCTCGTCGCCCGCTCGATCACCCTGACCCCATGCCAGTCATGAAACGATTCTTCATTTTCGGCGCTGCCATTGTCGTCGCCTCGCTCTTCGCCCAATTCGCTTCGGCCGCCGATGAGCAGGCTGCAGTTCAAGGCACCGATCTATTCCAGGCCATCGATGACCACCAGGTCGACGTCAAATTCGTCGCTAAAAACGATCACGAAGCCCGCGTGTTGGTGAAGAACCTCTCGAATCAACCCCTCAGCCTGCAAATGCCCGAGGCCTTCGCCGGTGTGCCCGCGCTCGCCCAATTCGGCGGTGGCGGCGGCGGCGGTAACCGAGGTGGCGGTGGTGGCGGCAGCCACTCAAGCAGTAGCCACAGCAGCGGCTCCGGCGGCGGCCAACAACAAAGTGTCGGCGGCGGCGGCGGAAGCAGCGGCGGTGGTGGTGGCGGCGGCGGTGGCTTCTTCAGCGTTCCGGCCGATGAAACCGCCAAGATCGACGTACCCGTCGTGTGCCTCAACCACGGATTCCGCGAACCCAATTCCTCCGCAGCCTACAAACTCGTGCGGGCTGATGACTACTTGCAAGATCGCCCCGCAGTTGTCGAACTGCTCAAGGCTTTCGGCAACGGCGACCTCGATCACCAAGCCGTCCAAGCTGCGGCTTGGCACCTCAACAACGATATGTCATGGGACGATCTGAAGGCTCAACTGCAAGGCACGAAGCGCACTCACAATCGTCCGCCGTACTTCACCGCCGAGCAACTGAAACGCGGCGTGGCCTACGCCAATAACGCGACCGTGCTCGCCGAACAGAACGCCGACAAATACGCCCAGGCCAAGAAAGAACGCGCCGAGAACGCCGCCAAGGCGCAACTAGAAAGCAGCAAGGAGCGCAGCACCACAGACACCAATTCAAACGACCCAGCTACTACGAAAGATTCCGACGGCGATAAATCCGCCGCCACTTCCACTCCGGACGACAAGAGTTGATCAGCAACGTGACCCCCGCCGCTTGCGGTTTAGCAAAACGGCTACAACCAGCCTGCGGCAACGTCACGCCGCCCGCATCTCTTCAACTTCAATATCGCGAATCGTGGCCAACAGCCGGCGAATTTCCGCTTGGTAATCCGTCCGCTCGATGTGCCACTGCGATTCCAGCTGCTCGTAGTGTTGCTGCTGCCGGTCGAGTTCCTGCTCCCGCGATACCAGCCGCGACGCCTGCGATTCGATATCCGTGTGCCGCCGCTCGGCCCACGAATTCAATTCCGACTGCTTCGCTTGCAGCCCGCCCAGCTGCTTCGTCAGATCTTGCCGCACCAGCTCCAATTGCTCCGACCGCTCAGCCAGCTCCTCGATGGTCGTCCGGTAATGGTCGGCGAGCTTCGAGCGCACTTGAGCGATCGAGCGTGTTAGACTCGCCGGAGCGAGCGCCCCGGAAAGCTGTGCCCAAGTCTCCTCCGTGGCCAAACGCATTTCAAGCACTTCGCGCTGCGTGTTCCGCAATTCGCCTTGCATTTGAGCCAAGGCGTTCTCACGTGCATCGATCTCAGCTTCACGCTGCTCCAATTGCTGCGTCCGTTGCTGCAGGTCCGTCTGGGCCAGTTGTTGTTGCGCGACGACCGCACGCCGCTCGCGAACCACTTGCTCTTCCAATTGCCGCCGCTGATTGGCGACTTCGCGCAGCGCGTCCGCCAGCTCCGCTTTCTCGTGCGCAAGCTGCGACTCGGCTTCATCCAAGTAACGTTTCCGAGCTGCGAACTTGCGTGCGTCGTCCTGCAGAACCTGCAGACGCTCCTCGGTCACGCCGAGCCGCTCATAGCGCTCAATCGCATTCTCGATCTCGTGCTGACGATAACCCAACTGCTGCTCGGCCGCGTCGACCTCGCCTTCTCGCTTTGATAGATCCGAAAGCGACTTCCGCAGTTCTGCCCGACCAATCTCCAGCTCTCCAGCTCGCTGCCGCAGTGTTTCCGTTTGCTCTTCCAATTCGTCGGCTTGATTTTGCAGGCGAGATTCCCAATCCGATATTTTGCCCTCGCGGCGTTCCACTTCGGCGAAACGCTCCTCGGCCCGCGATTTGTCGGCGATTAGTTGCTCGATGTCCCGATACAGCTGCGCCTGGCGTTGATCGAGCTCACGGTGCCGCGACTCAATTGCCGCTTCGCGGCTCTGCAATCGGTCATTCCGCTGATCCCATTCCGCACGGTCCGTATCAAGCGATGCTAGCCGCTCTTGGATTTCAGATTCCGCCTGTTCGATTTCCGCGAGTTGATTTTGCAATCGAAGCTCACGTTCGGCGAGCGATTCTTCGCGAACCTTGGTCAGCTCTTTCGACCTTCCTTCCGCGGCGGTTTCACGCTCTGCGATTCCCTGCTCACGGGCCGATACCGATTCGGCCCGGTCATCAAGCTCCTGCTGACGTTCCGACAACCACTGCCGCGCGTTCTCCCACTTCGCTTGCAGATCAGCCTCTTGGGCTGCCAATTCGTTGTGGCGTCGATCGAGCGCGGATTGCTCGCCTTGCAATCGGTCGGCAAGTTGGGCCGCATGGTCGCGAAGCTGGTCGAGCGACTGCTCCACGACGCTGCTTGCCGCGCGTGCTTGAACTTCGCCCTGCGTGGCGACCGCAGGTTCCAGGATGGAACGATCGCCCAAACTGTGGATTATTCGACGCGGCCCGCCATGAGGCGCGTCGATGCGTATTTCACCCGACAGAAAACCGGAACCGTCAGACGGATTTTGCTCGGCGGGACCAGACATACGACAAGACCTTGGAGGCAGGAGGAGGCTTACCCGCAAAGTTTCGCCAAATAACGAAACTTGTTACCTGTCCATCGGCCACCTCGCCGGAAAACTCCACCGAACCGTTGCAGATTCTCAGCGACAGCGTACGCGAGACACAAATAGGTGAGTTAGGTAAGTCTGCTGCACCGAGCTTGCAGTCACTGCGCGCAAAAAACGGTGCCGCGATTATCACGGCACCGCTTGATGAATTGTTACACTCCGCGCGAAGCCTAAGCCTTCGCGGCATCAATTGCTTGCTGCAAGCGGGTCTTTGGCTGGACGCCGACGAACCGATCCACAACCTCGCCGTTCTTGAAGAGCATAAGCGTTGGGATGCTGCTCACGCCGTAGCTTTGAGCCGAGTTCGGCGCGTCGTCGACATTGAGTTTGCCGATTTTGATCGAGCCCTGATTCTCACCGGCCAACTGTTCGATGACTGGCGCAATCTGGCGGCAGGGACCGCACCAAGGCGCCCAGAAATCGACAAGCACAGGCCCGCTGGCCTGCAAAACTTCGCTGTCGAAATTGTTGTCGTCAAATTCAGGAACGCCCATCGGTACAATCTCCTTTGCTTTAAAGCCCATTCTTTCGCCGTGAATTATAGGGCCGGGTGGGCAAGTGTCAACGATCGCCGGCCATTGCCTTCCCAGGCGCAGTCCGGAATACTGACAAAGCATTTTGCCGGCCGGTTCGTATTTGAAGGCGACCGGATAATCGGTAAATCTTTCGGGAAAGGACAACACGCATGGCCCGCACGCCGAGCACAATGTTACCCCTGGGCACCGAGGCGCCACCGTTCACGCTGGTGAATGTGGACGGAAGCTTGGTCTCGCTGAGCGACTTCGACGGCGCGCCGGCATTCTTGGTGATGTTTATTTGCAATCATTGCCCGTTCGTAAAGCACCTGGCCGACGCACTCGCGCAATTCGGCGCCGAGTACCGGGCTAAGGGCGTCGCAGTCGTTGGCATCAGCTCGAACGACGTTTCGAGTCAACCGGCCGATTCGCCGGAGCAGATGGTCCGCGAAGCCGAAGAACGCGGCTACACGTTCCCCTACCTGTTCGATGAATCGCAAGAAGTGGCCAAAGAATATCGGGCGGCGTGCACTCCGGACTTCTTTCTATTCGATGGCGCGCGGCGGCTCGTGTATCGGGGGCAATTCGATAGCAGCCGGCCTGATAGCGGTACGGCCGCAACCGGCGCAGATTTGCGCGCCGCAGTCGATGCGGTGCTGGCCGGCAAAAAGCCGAGCGAAAAGCAGTCGCCGAGCATTGGCTGCAACATCAAGTGGATCCCGGGCCGCGAGCCGGATTACTTCAAGTAGGCAACATGGTCTGTTCCGCACATCTGCTAGCACGGCGAGACGACCTTTACCCCGGCCACGCTTCGCCGCTATCCTTCCGACCGGCCAAAAACTCACGGTGTTGGCCGAATTCACGCCGTTGGAGGAAATCGCATGCGTCACGTCACGTTTCAGTTGTTTGCGGTTTTGGCAACATCGCTGGTGGTGATGGTTTCTAGCGGAAGTGTTTTCTCTGCCGAAGCATTTCGAATCGAAACGAAGGTTTTTGTCGGCGATGCGAAGGACAAAAAGCAAGACGTGGTCAGCAAAACGACCACGCTGTTCAAGGACGGCATCGTTTACGATTTCCTCGAATCGCCCGAACAAACGGCCGTGTTTCGCAAACCGGTCGGCGATAAGCCGGGCCGCTTTATTCTGCTGAACGACAAAGACCGTTTGCAGACCGAAATAACAACCGACAAGCTCACCGGTGCGATGAAAGACTTGCGCAAATGGGCGTCGACGCAAAACGACGCCTTCTTGAAATTCTGTGCGAATCCGCGCTTCGACGAAACATTTGATCGTGATACGGGAAAGCTTGTGCTGG
>DATBAY010000343.1:0-3663 GCA_036271295.1 Lacipirellulaceae bacterium
AGGCGCACCATGTCGGCGTGAATGTGACACCACAGCATGTGTTCCGCTATCCGTCGATTGCAGAGTTGGCAGCGGTGACGGGCGAGAATGCAGGGCGACCTCGTATCGGCATCGACGAGGCAGATTCAACGCGCGCCTTTGCGCTATTGGATTTAGATGATGAAGCGATAAATATGCTTGCCCAAGAGGTTGAGGAAGTGGACGCCGGGCAACGGCGGGGCCCATGAAGAATGTTGAAGATGCGTACCCGCTTTCGCCCACACAGCAAGGGATGCTGTTCGAGAATTTGTACGCAGCCAAGGGCAACGGCCTGTATGTTGAACAGATTACGTGGGAGATGCACGGCGACCTGGACACGGCCAGCTATCGGCGCGCGTGGGAAATTGTCGTGCGACGCCATCCCGCACTGCGAACTGCGCTTCTGTGGGAATCCCTGGAGCGCCCATTGCAGGTGGTTCGGCAGCAGGTCGAGGTTCCGTGGGAGGAACTCGACTGGCGCGGCGAGCCACTACAAGCTCAGCATTCAAAATTCGCCACATTGCTCGAGTCGGAGCGTAGTAGAGGATTCGACCTGAGCCGCGCGCCGTTGCTGCGATTCCACCTGGTGCATATCGCGGACGATGCTTTTCGATTCCTGTGGACTTTTCATCACGTCATCCTGGACGGATGGAGTGAGCCGCTGGTTCTGAGAGAGGTCCTGACAGCTTACGAGAAGTATTCGCGGCAGGATGCGCCAGTAGCGCCGACTTCACGTTCTTATCGCGACTACATCGCCTGGCTCGGGCACCAGGACCACATCGCCGCCGAGGCATTTTGGCGGAAGCGCCTGGAAGGTTTCAGCAGGCCTACCTCCCTGCCGCTGGAAACTCCCGGGCAAGATGAAGACGATTCGTTTGGTGAGTTGGAGCGAACCTGGACTTCGGATGCGAGTCATGGTCTGCAGCAATTTCTTCGCGCTGAAAAAGTTACGTTAAGCACGCTGGTACAGGGCGCGTGGGCGTTTGTTCTATCGACATACTGCGGGCAGCGGGATATTGTCTTCGGCAACGTTGTCGCGGGCCGTTCGCCAAGCCTTCCCAATGCCGATAGCGTCATCGGTCTGCTCGCCAACACGTTGCCGGTACGTGTGACCATCGACCCGGCGCAGAAAGTGGGTGAGTGGCTTCGCGCGCTACAGACAAGCGAATCGCTAACACGGGCACACGAACACGTCGCGCTGGTCGATGTCATTGGCTGGAGCGAGGTGCCGCGAGGAACGCCGCTGTTCGAGAGCCTGCTCGCCGTCGAAAATTTGCAGTCGTCCATGCCGGCGATGCTTGATGGCCAACTAGAAATCTGCGCGATCAAGCGGTTGTCGTCGCGAGCGAGCTATCCTCTGGTGCTTGGTGTCGTGCCGGGGCGGATTCTTTCGCTGAGCATCGGTTTCAAGCGCAATCGATTCAATATCGAGTCCATCGAACGATTGATGGCGCAGTTTCAGTTTGCGCTAGAAACATTCGTCACCTGCGGCGACAGCCTCGTTGAAGAACTTCCGCTGCTCGCGGCCGGCGACCGTCAGACCATTGTCGTCGATTGGAATTCGACCGCGGTGCCGTTTCCGACCGATCGAGGGGTGTATGTCATCTTTGACGAACGGGCCCGCAAAACTCCTAACGCCATCGCGGTTATCGACGGCGAAATGGAAACCTCATACGCCCAGCTCGAAGCCCGGTCGAACCGGATCGCCCGTTGGCTCCGCCGCCAGGGAGCAGGTCACGGCGATACGATTGGGCTCTTGATGCATCGCTGGACCGGATTGCTGGCAGCGATTCTGGGCATACTGAAAGCCGGTGCGGCTTATGTGCCGCTCGACGTTGCCAGTCCCGCGGAGCGTCATGCTCTCATCATCGCCGACGCGAAAGTCTGCCTGGTGCTCTCGGATCGGATTTACAGCGATGAGGCTTGCAAAAGCACTAAGCGCGTGGTCACGCTCGACAACTTCCAAGCGGCCATCGATGCAGAGGATGATGGGCCGTTGGAGATCGAATCCCATCCCGAAGATATTGCGTACGTCGTTTACACCTCGGGCTCGACCGGCAGGCCAAAAGGCGTCGCCGTTTCGCATCGTGCGCTTTTGAACCACTGCCAGGCGATTGCGCATCATTACCAGCTGAATGATCGTGATCGTGTCCTGCAATTCGCTTCAATTGCTTTCGACCTCGCTGCGGAGGAGATTTTTCCTGCCTGGGCGAGCGGCGCAGCAGTCGTTTTGTCCAGTCCTGGCCGGCCGGGCGATATCGCCGGATTTTTGCGATTCGTCCAACGCAATCGGCTTACAGTTCTCAACCTGCCGGCGGTCTACTGGCAGGAATGGGTGCGTGAAATCGAACGATCGTACATCGCGGTGCCTTCATCGGTGAGATTGGTGGTAACCGGGAACGAGCGGGTCTCCATTGCCTCGCTACGCGCGTGGCGCAAGAACGTGAAGGATGTTCGGTGGCTGAATGCCTACGGTCCCACCGAAGCGACGATCACTTCAACCCTTTATGAGCCGGAAGCGGAGTTGACGTCGCTGCATGGCGAGACTGTACCTATCGGACGGCCTATCGCGAATGTGCAGGCCTATGTCCTCGACCTTGAACTGCGGCCTGTACCCGTGGGCGCCGCAGGCGAACTTTTTCTAGGAGGGAGCGGCGTTGCCGCCGGTTATCTCAACGATGTGGAACTGACGGCAGCCCGCTTCATTTCCGACCCATTCGATATGCGTCCCGGCACGAGACTGTACCGCACCGGTGACCGGGCGAGATGGCGGACCGACGGCAACCTTGAATTCCTGGGGCGAACGGATGAGCAGATCAAGATTCACGGATTCCGGATTGAACCGGGCGAAATCGAGTCGGCGCTGCGCGTGTGCGCGGGCGTCGAAGATGCGGTCGTAGTAACACGAGCCGACACAGCCAACGGTGGATTGCAGCTAGTGGCCTACATTGTTGCGCGAGACCGATCGCCGATTGAACTGTGGCCCTCTGTCGGCGAATATCCAATCTACGACGAGCTGCTTTATTTTGCGATGACCTCCGACGAACCGCGCAACCGAGCTTACCGGGCAGCCATTGAACGGACTGTCCCCGGGCGAACTGTAGTCGAGATTGGCACCGGTGCCGATGCGATCCTCGCTCGTTTTTGCGTTGAAGCCGGAGCGAAGCGCGTCTACGCGATCGAGAAATCCGAGCAGGCGTTTCAAGCCGCCAGACGCCGCATCGCAGATATGGGGCTTACTGAACGCGTTATCGTCCTGCACGGCGATTCCGCGGAAGTGGAACTCCCCGAGCTGGTGGACGTGTGTGTCTCCGAAATTATCGGTACGATTGGGAGCTCAGAAGGTGCGGCGGCGATCCTGAACGACGCGAGGCGATTTCTGAAACCCGGCGGCGTCATGGTCCCGGACCGTTGTGTCACGCACATCGCCGCTGTAAGCCTGCCGGAGGACAGCTGGGCCGGCGCGGGTTTTTCGCCGACCTCGGCGGACTATCTTGAGCGTGTATTCCAAAGCATCGGGCATCGCTTCGACGTGCGCATGTGTCTCAAGCACTTCGAAGGAAACGCGCTCATTTCGGACAGTGCAACCTTTGAAGATCTCAACTTTGCCGGCCTCGTTTCGATTGCTTTCGATGCGGATATCAC
>DATBAY010000344.1:0-2920 GCA_036271295.1 Lacipirellulaceae bacterium
ATGGTTTGAATGTGGGGCAACAGGTCGCTGATCCAAGTGCCATGCCCGCCGCAGCGGCGGCCAGACCACATGGGGGCGATCACCGGGAAATGGGCCTGCCCCGAGGTCATGCCGGTAACGCGCTGGGTGCCTTTGATCGACGGGGGCAGGTCTTTGCCCTGATGCTCTTGGAGCGGGGGTTTGTTGTCGAAGAGATCGACGTGAGAGAAACCTTCGCTTTGGAAGAGGCAGAGGACGCGTTTGGCTTTGGGAGCGAAATGGGGTAGAGAGGAGAGGCCACCGGTGGGTGAAGCAGCGCTGCTAGGCAAGCCAGCAGTGGCACTCGAGGCGAATGCAAGCTGGCGCGGGCCCAGGAGCGCGCTGAGCGCGGTGCTACCGAGGGCGGCACCGGCGGTGGCGCCGAGGAACGTGCGGCGGGTGGCGACATTTCGGAGTTCTTGGATAGGATTCATTTTTTATTGCAATCAAATCGCTTACGCAGTCACGCTAGTCTCGGCGTGTCGTAGATCGGCCGCTATTTTTTCTTCCCCGACTTATCCAATTGGTTTGCGACAATATCGGCCAGGTGGTCGAGGTTCATGTCTTTGTCGACGATACGTCCAGTTGGGTCGATTAGATAGAAAGTTGGCCACTTCGATACGTTGTAGGCGCGTGCGACCGGTCCTTCCTGGCCGCCATCAAACAAGCAAGGCCAAATGATTTTCTCGCGGGCGATCGTCTTTTTGGCTTGGTCGCGGTTCGAATCACCGCAGATGCCGAGCAAAGTGAAGGGACGGTTTTTGAATTTCTCGTTGAGCTCGCGCTCATCCGGCACCATCTCCATGCAAGGTTCACACGCGCTAAACCAGAAAGAAAGGACAACGACACGGCCGCGGTAATCTTCGAGCTTAAGAGGGTGGCCGCTAATGTCTTCGCCGACGATCGCGGGCGCTACGTCGCCGATGTCCAAATGCTCGAGTGCATAAAGACTCTGCTTCGCGAACTCAGCCGCACTGAGTCGCATTGGCGAAACCTTCGGCACGCTGCCGTATTGATCGATCACCGTGTGGTATAAGCCTTTTGCCTCCTCTTTGGCGGCCTTTCGGTCAATCTCGGTGAGGTAGTTCGCATATTCCGGTGCGAATCGGCTTTCGAGGTGTTTGTCGACGCCGTCGCCGAAACCAGTTTCGTGGCGCTTGCGAAGCTCATCCGACAAATTAATGCGACGGGCGATCAACTCAGCCAGCGCCAGGTTAACATAGCTGGCTTGCTGTTCGGTCAGTGTTGACTTCTTTAGCAAGTTGCGCAGGAACTGTTCGCGGACCGGGCTCGGAGACTGCGCCGCCTGAAGGGAGAGCTGGGGTAGTTCATCGGCAGCGGCGGGATTGGCCGCGATGATGTTCCACACTTTTTGCTCGGCGGGAAGCACGACCTTATCTCCGGTGTGGTCGCCGCTTTCAGTGAGAACCCAGTTGCAGCACTCGAGCGCGGTGGCATCGGTCGGTTCCGCCTCTGCCAAGGCGAGGTAACGAGGAAGGAACCGCCATAGGGGCAACTCTTCGAAGTTTCGGATCAAATCTGCGTCCGAGGGATCTGCTTTGCGATGAGTCGCGATAAATTTTTGCGCGGCTGTTTCATATTCGGATTGGAGTTTTTTGAAGTCATCTTCGCGGCTGGCGCGGGCGGTCGATGGGCCGATCGCTAGAAGGACAGCGGCGAAGAGGCAGAGGAACGTTCGGCGGATGGCAAATTGCCGGATTTGTCGGAGGCGATGCATAGAGAATCACTCGTGCGTAATTTGTCCCCAGCCGTTGGGCTGAGGCTAGATGTAAGTATGAAAGTCTAATTTCGGGTTACGGTTTCGCTAAGGTTCAGTATTAATGCGGTCACTTGCGACCATGCGGCGTGTTCTGGCGCCGGGATCGATGTGTCGCGGAGCGATTCGCCTGTCGCCAAATACTTTTCGGCACCGGATTCATCGTTTTTGTAGCGAGTGCGTTCGCGGGTGAGGGACTTATCGAGGATGGCGATCTCTTCACTTGTCGGTTTGCGTGACGTGCATTCCTCGAAAGCCCAGCGGAGTCGCGAGTTGTCATCGCCGGGTTGTTGAAGTGTTCGCTCGGCGAAGGCGCGGGCGGCTTCGACGAATTGCGGATCGTTCAGCAGCACGAGGGCTTGAAGCGGTGTTGTCGTAGGCGCGCGGAACATCGTGCAGATCTCGCGGCTAGGAGCGTCGAATACGACCATGTTCGGTGGCGGGACGGTGCGCTTCCAATACGTGTAAAGAGAGCGGCGGTACAGTTTTTCGCCGTGATCTTGTTCGAATGTTTGCGACGTTGCGGGCGTGCTGCCGTAGTGGCTGATTTCGCGCCAAAGGTTGCCGGGAGTGTACGGATTTACGCTCGGGCCGCCCAGGCGGTCGACCATGAGGCCGCTCACCTTCAACGATTCGTCGCGGATGAATTCGGCAGGGAGTCGGAAGCGCGGGCCGCGGGCGAGGAGGCGGTTTTGCGGGTCGCGGGTTAAAAAATCAGCACTGGCGGAGCCAGTGGCACCCGAAACTTCGGCACTGCTGGACAAGCCAGCAGTGGCACCCTGAGTTGGTGCAAGCTGGCGCGAGCCGGTGTCGCTTGATTGGCAGTAGGTGGCGCTCGTGACGATCATTTTGATCATGCGCTTCACGTCCCAGTTGTGGTCCATGAAGTCGACGGCGAGCCAATCGAGCAGATCGGGATGGCTTGGGAACTGACCTTGCGCGCCGAAGTCCGCTGGCGTAGCAACGAGCCCAATACCGAAGAAGATTTGCCAGAGGCGATTCACTTCGACGCGGGCCGTGAGGGGGTGCTCGCGCATCGTCATCCACTCGGCGAGGCCGAGGCGATTGGCGGGAGCATCCTTCGGGGCCGGTGGCAGAATTGCCGGCGTGTTCGGAGTAACGACT
>DATBAY010000345.1:0-3585 GCA_036271295.1 Lacipirellulaceae bacterium
ACCAAGTCGCGGGCAATCAGAACTTTGTTGCGCTCGGTTTTCAAAACCAGATCGGCGGCAACGGCAATAGCGTCATCGTCGGTGCTGATAACCAAATAAGCGGTAACGGCAATAACGTTTTCTTGGGAGCTGACAACCAACTTACCGGCAACGGCAACGGCGTGGCTTTCGGCATAGCGAACCAGCTTACCGGCAATGGCAACTTCGTGCTCGGCGGCGACGAAAATCAAGCTACGGGCAACGGCAACGGCATCACCGGCGAGGCAAACCAGGCAACCGGTAACGACAACACCATTGCAGGTTTTGCCAACCAAGCCACCGGCAACGGCAATACCGTCAATGGCGCCGAGAACTTCTTCGGCGGCAACGGGAATGAAGCATCCGGGAGCAGCAACACCGTCATCGGAAATGACAACGGCGGTTCGAACGCGAATTACAGCAACAACACGATCATCGGCGACGACAATACGCACGTAACGACAAACGGCAACAATATCATCGGCGATGACAACCACGTTCATTCGGGCGGCAATAACAACATCCTCGGCGACGACAATCACGTACACGGCGCTCGCAACGTCGCCGTGGGCCAGGATACGACGATACGAGGCGACGACGCCGTTGCACTCGGGACGGATGCCGAAGCGGATGGAAATGGCAACGTCGCAATCGGCCGGTCATCGACCGCGGAAGATCATAACGCCGTAGCCGTTGGCGACCACGCGACGGCGTCTGGCGACAATACCACTGCGCTTGGCGACAGCGCTAGCTCCTTAGGCCCCGACACCACGTCCGTCGGCCAAGGCGCATTCGCTGGAGGAACGAACACCACCGCAATCGGCCAGGATGCGTCGGCATTCGGCGCCTTCTCGACGGCGAGCGGCGCCAGCGCGTCGTCGGACTTCTCATTTGGCTCGACATCCACCGGCGCCTTCGCGAACACCAATTTCAGCGCTTTCTCCGGAGCCGACGGGTTTGCTTCCAACGCGAGGTTTAGCCTCGGCTCGACAGCTTCAGGTGCATTTTCCGATGTCGGCGGCACACTGTTCGGAACGGCTAACGGTTTCGGCGCGACGGTCGGCGGCGGAACCTTCGGCGGCACCGCGAGCGGAGCATTCTCCAGCGCCAGCAATAGCTTTGCGTCTGCATATGGAACCGGATCGAACGCTTCAGGCTTTGGATCGACAGCTGTTGGCGCGGGCTCTGCCGCATCAGGTGATGGCTCTGTAGCGGTCGGATTCGCCAATTCCTCCGCGACAAATTCGATCGCGGTCGGCACAGGCGCCGTCGCGGATCACGAAGACTCAATTGCCGTTGGCACGGGGGCGTCGTCGACCGGAGATGGCGCCATCGCCATCGGCGTGGGTTCTTCGGCGACCGGCTCGGTTGCCGTGGGCAATACTGCGTCCGCTGCAAATGGCGGAGCCGCTTATGGCGACGATAGTACCGCCACAGGTTCCAACGCGACGGCAGCGGGGCCCAACTCGACAGCCGCCTACGGCAATTCCGCGGCCTTCGGGAACGGCGCCACCGCGACGCGAGAGAACCAGCAGGTCTTCGGCACTGTCAGCAATACGTACACCACACCCGGTATCACCTCGTCTGACAGCACACACGCCCAGTCCGGTCCGCTTCAAATCGTAACCTCAGATAACAACGGCAATCTCGCGACGGACGGTGGTGAGATCTTCGGTGCCCTGAGTAAGCTCAACGGTGGCGTCGCGATTGCGATGGCGCTACAGAATCCTGACCTCGTCGGCAACGAGAAATTCGGTGTCGCCGGCAACGTCTCGTACTGGAACAACAACGTAGCTCTCGGATTCAGCGCCGAGGGCGTCGTCGCCCGCAACGTGTTCAGCAGGGGTGACCGCGTCGCTGTGACGGGCGCCGTCGGCGTCAGCGTCGCGGAAGACAGTTACGGCGGCCACAACAGCGTATCGACCGTCGGTGGCCGCGCCGGCGCTCAGCTCACTTGGTAATTTAACCGCATGAAAATTTATCGCGGGCCTCAATAACGGGGCCCGCGATTTTTTTGCCTCTTTTCATAGGTATCGAAAACCAACACAGCGAGTATCCAGAAATCCACGTTCCCATGTTGAGATGGCGCCCCGCACTCCTCGCACTGATGGCCTTTTTGCCGGCCGTCTCCGCTGCATATTCCGCCGATACAAAAAAACGACCCCCGCCACCGCTCAGAAGGCCATCAATAAAAATCCGGCGGCGGCGTCGACCGCAACGCCCCAAGCAAAAGTTCCCGACGGCCCCGGACTTAATATCCTAATTCGCCGCACGATATTGACGATCAACGACGCTATGCTGAGCGACAATTATTCAGTGCTTCGCGATCTTTCCGCGCCGGGTTTTCAAGTCGGCAACAGCCAGGCCGCACTGGCCAAAATCTTCGCCGATCTCAAAAATCGCAACATCGATCTGGCTCCAATCCTGATGTTCGACCCCAAGCTCGTGCGCCCGCCGGAGATCGATCGGGATGGAATGTTGCACCTCTCGGGCATTCTGCCGACCCAGCCCGAGCAGGTAAATTTCGACATGCTCTTTCAGAACGTATCCGATCACTGGCGCATGTTCGGCATCGCATTGAACACGTCTCGGTCGCAGGCATCTTCCTCTTCCGCAAGGCCGGGTGAGTCGAAACCTTGATGATCGCTCGGTTCAACGGCTGGACGCGCGCACGCGAGGAGTTTTTTTCCATACCACTAAGAAGCCGTGGAATAGCTCCTGGCCTGCAATGGATTGCATCGTTTGTCGTTGGCGCACCCGGCAGGATTCGAACCTGCGACCTTCGCCTTCGGAGGGCGACACTCTATCCAGCTGAGCTACGGGTGCTTCGGGTGAGACTGATAGCTCATTCGCTCGTGAGCCGCAAATCGAGGTTTCCGAGCCGCGAGTAATCGCCCGCATATCGCCGGCCCAGAGTGAGACGACGCGCCTCATGGGCGATCTTGAAAGGAAAAAGCTGGCTCTCAGTACCGGCAGGGCTTCGCAACGACGACACATTTCGCGAGCAGGATCGCGCCCTTCTTGCAGTCCCACTGCTTGTCCTGGGCGCTCCAGAAATCGGCATACCGCCGGCCATAGAGTCTCTGGACCGTGTTGACCCAATTTTCCCGCGCCTCAATCCGCGCCTTTTCCGTGCCGGCGCCGAAAATGCCCGTCGCGGATGCGACGCCTTCTACCGGCGCAAAGCAGCGCGGCAAAGCATTGGCATCGGTCGCGGCGAAACCCGAGGCAAGGGTCACGGCAGTTGCGGCGAGGGCGGCGAATTTGACGGTGGTGCGCATGGCAAATACTCTCCCAAGAGCCACGATTTGCTACTATGCCGGCCGGCATCCTAGATAAGAACCGGCGGACTTCAGCCATGGGTGCGGTGCGCTGTCAACGGACGTCTGGCCCATGGAACGGAATGCTCCGATAGCGTGGGATAATGGCCGCGATTTCGCTCAGAAGCGAATTTTCCGCGGCATTCTCCTGGCGGTTCGATGAACGATTGAAGGCCCGGCCGGCAGTTTTCCGCATGGCGAACAGAGAAAAAATGCAGCAGTCGTCAATTGAGCCCGTTTCAGCCAC
>DATBAY010000346.1:0-6113 GCA_036271295.1 Lacipirellulaceae bacterium
CCCTCCCGCGTGCGCGTCGATGGTTGTGAACGGCGTACCTCAAGTGCAGTATCGTGCCGGCTTAGTGCTCGGCGCCGCGGCCGTTGTCTTGGCTGCCGCGTTCCCAACGCGCAGTTGTGCCGATCCTGCCAAGCCAGACGCTGCTCGGTATCACGAAAAGATCGAGCCCATTCTTGAACAATACTGCTACAGTTGCCACGGCTATGGCGAGCACAAGGGCAATCACGCGTTCGACGAATACAAAACAGACCAAGAGCTTATCGGCGATGTAAAGCTGTGGCTGGCGGTGCTGAAAAACGTTCGGTCCGGCATCATGCCGCCGCCGGACGAAGCACGTCCAACCGAAGAAGAGCGCCGACTCCTTGTCGATTGGATCGAGCGCGACGTGTTTCATACCGACCCGGCAGATCCAGATCCCGGGCGAGCGACGTTGCGGCGTCTGAACCGTGTTGAATACCGCAACACGATTCGCGATTTGACGGGCGTCGATTACGACACGCCGAGCCAGTTTCCGCCAGACGATTCTGGGTATGGGTTCGATGATATCGGCGATGCGATGAGCGTGTCGCCGCTGCTGGCGGAGAAGTATCTTGACGCGGCCCGCGCAGTTGTCGGGAAAGCGGTGCCGGACAGTCCGCCGGACGAAAAAGACCACGACGCGGTCGCAGCCTACAAGCGGATTTTTAGTCATGGGCCACCGCCCAAGGATCCTGAACAGCGCGATGCGTATTCCCGCGCGATATTGCGCGACTTCGCTCGGCGTGCGTACCGCCGACCGCCGGACGACCGGACGGTGGACCGACTCTTAGAATTGACGAAAGCCGCGTCGACGCCTGATCAAACCTTCGAAAGCGAAATCGGTACCGCGATAGTTGCCGTTCTGGCATCGCCGCGATTTTTGTTCCGTGTCGAAGAGCCCTCGCCTCAAGATGTCAATCAATCGCACCCGCTGGTGGATGAGTTCACGCTCGCATCGAGGCTTTCCTACTTCTTATGGTCGACGACCCCTGATGAAGAACTACTCTCGGCGGCAGAACACGGCGAGCTGCGAAAGAATCTAGCGTTGCAGGTCGATCGCATGCTGAAAGACCCGCGGTCGTATGCGCTCGCAGAAGATTTTGCGGGCCAGTGGCTGCGGGCCCGTGATGTTGCCCATGTGGACATCGATCCCGTCAGCGCACTCGGCATGCAGCACGAGCTCGAGGATCTGCGAGCCGAATACTTTCGACTTCACCACGAGCATGACCTCCCACGAAAAGATGACAAAGCCGATGCAAAAGACAAACCAGCCGAAGCGCATGAGCTCAACTGGGAGGAGCGCGAAAAGCTTCGCGAGAGGTATCGAAAAATAAAAACGATCGGAGCGATGTTCGACGACAAGCTGCGGCGGGCAATGCGCGATGAAACCGAGCAGTACTTCAATTACGTCGTTCGCGACAATCGGGACGTGCTCGAGCTCGTCGACAGCAACTATACCTTTTTGAACGAAACACTCGCCAAACATTACGGCATCGATGGCGTGCATGGCGACGAGATGCGGCATGTTGAATTGCCGGCCGATAGCCCGCGCGGCGGCGTGCTTACGCAGGCGACGATTTTGGCCGTAACGTCGAATCCCAGCCGCACATCGCCCGTGAAACGCGGGCTGTTCGTGCTGGACAACATTTTGGGTTTCCCGCCGCCGCCACCGCCGCCGCCGAATGTGCCACTGCTCGAAACGGCCGAGACCGGCATCCAGGGCCGCGCTCCCACTGTGCGAGAATTGCAGGAGCGGCATCGTCACGAGCCGCTTTGTGCCGCCTGTCATGCCCGGATGGACCCCTTGGGGCTCGCCCTGGAAAACTTTAACGCGCTCGGCATGTGGCGTACGACCGAAAGCGATCAGCCGATCGATGCCTCCGGCAAACTGCTCAGCGGCGAGGAATTCAACGGAATTCGCGATTTAAAGACGATTATCAAGGAGCAGCACCGGCTCGATTTTTACCACTGTTTGACCGAAAAGCTGCTGACCTACGCGCTGGGACGCGGATTAGAATACTATGACGAGTACACGGTCGACCAAATCGTCGCCCGGCTAGACAGCGAACACGGCAAGTTCTCGGCTCTGTTGATGGGCGTCATCGAGTCGGCGCCGTTTCAGAAGCAGCGGCGTGCGGCATCCGTCGCGGCAAAATAGCTGTTGGGCCCGCGTCGGATTTCATGGAGAGAATTCGCATGGAAACTTCCGAACCTCGAGATCGCGATTTGTCGGCAGAACGACATCGCTCGATGAGCCGCCGCCGGTTTTTGCGCGGCGTGGGCACTTGCGTGGCGTTACCCGCGCTGCCCTCGTTACTGCCGCGCTGGGCGCGCGCTGCGGATGCCGCCGCCCAAGCAGCGACGAGCACTCCGCAACGCCTGGCGTTCGTTACGGTGCCGAACGGAGTGAACTTAGACAAATGGTGGCCCAAGGGCGCAGGAAAGGATTTTGAACTCGCGCCGACCATGGAACCGCTCGCGGCGGTGAAAGACCAGGTTCAGATCTTTTCGGGGCTGGACCACATCAACGCAACGCCCGGCAGCGACGGCGCGGGCGACCATGCCCGCGCGAATGCAACCCTGCTCACGGGTTGCCGAGCGCGTAAAACGGCCGGGGCCGATCTTCACGTCGGGCCGTCGATTGATCAAGTGGCGGCCCAGCATTACGGACATTTGACACGTTTCTCTTCGCTGGAACTAAGTTGCGATACCGAACGCCCCTCGGGAAATTGCGATAGCGGCTACGCCTGCGCGTACCAATACAACGTCTCCTGGCGGTCGGCGACCACGCCGATGGCCGCCGAAGTGAATCCGCGGCGCGTGTTCGAACGCATGTTCGGAAGCGGTACGCCCGAAGAGCGTGCCAAAAACCTCGCGATTCGCCAGCGGACCAATCGCTCGGTTCTCGATTTCGTTCGCGAAGACGCTCGCTCGCTCGATGGCAAGCTGAGCTCGGCGGACGGCCAGAAATTAGACGAGTATCTCACCAGCCTGCGCGATATTGAAGACCGCCTCGTTAAGTTCGAGCAGGTCGCAACGCCGCCTAAAGACGTAGTGGTTCCGGAAGGAGTCGTGGACCCCTTCGGCAAGCGGATGCAGATGATGTACGACATGATCGCGCTCGCGTTTCAGACCGATTCGACGCGCATCGTCACGCTCATGGTGGCCCACGACGGCAATAATCGTCGGTACCCGGAAATTGGCATCGACCGCGGCCATCACGATATTTCGCATCACCAAAACAAGCCTGACAATCTCGATCAGATCGCGCAGATTGACAAGTTCCACATAGAGTCGTTCGGCAAATTCCTTAAGAAGCTCGCCGAGACGAAAGACGCCGATGGCTCCTCGATCCTGCACAATTCGATGATCGTGTATGCGAGCGGCAACGCCGATGGCAACGCCCATTCGCACACGAGTCTGCCCGTCATCCTGGCCGGGGCGGGCGGCGGCAAACTGAATCCCGGGCGGTTTTCGACCGTGCCGTCGATGCCGATGTCGAACATGTTTCTAGCGATGCTAGATAATCTTGGCGTCGACGCCGTCGATCACTTCGGCGACTCGAACAATAGCCGCCTGGCGATTTGATTTCGCCAGCTGCACGCGCCGAGCGGATCTTTCTATGAGTATCTTCGCGGATGAAGCAATGTACTGATTCATTGTGAGTTACTCACAAACGCAATCCGCCGACTATCAGGCGACCAGCTCGGCACATTGATCGTGCCCTGCCCGCCGTAGAGATAAGCGATAACTTTGGGTTCCCCGCCTGCCGTCGGCATCATCCGCAGATAAACGTGCTTATAGAACGGATGCTCTTTGGCGGGCACATTCGGCAAGAACGACAGGATGACGATCTGCTTGCCGTCGGGCGAGATATGCGGAAACCAATTGTTCAGGTCATCGTGGGTGATCTGTTCCTGGCCGCCGCCGTCGGGCCGCATCCGCCAGATTTGCATCCGCCCCGTGCGGCTGGAGTTGAAGTAAATCCACGCACCATCCGGCGTAAACTCGGAACCGTCGTCGACGCCTTCGGAATCGGTGAGGCGAATCTCTTCGCCGCCTTCCGCCCGAATCTTGTAGATATCGAGTTTCCCGTCGCGTTCCCCGGTGAAAAGGAGCCACTTTCCATCTGGCGACCAACTGTGCAGGTAGGAGGGACCGCGCTCCGTTATCTGCCGCGGCGTCCCACCCTCCATCGGCAGCGTGTAGACGATCGATTTCCCACCGAGCTCGGGCGTATGGTTGCTGATTCCGATCTGCCGGCCGTCGAGCGACAGCACATGGTCGTTGTTATTGGCCGTCGCACGGCCAGTATCGATCGGCGTGGGTTTTTTCGTTTCTAAATCGAAGCGAAAGAGTCGCCCGCTGCCATTGTAAATAAGCGCCTTTCCGTCCGGCGTCCAATTGGGCGCTTGAATCGAGCCGCCCTCATGATGAACGACTTCACGACGACCGGTCGCAAGATCGAGGATTTCCAGGTCACTCCCAATGTAATCGCGATAGGGTACAAAATCGGCCTTCGCCGGGACTGTGATCCGCACATTATCAAATTCCGCATGCTCGATGACTTCGGCATTGTGCGAACAGACGAACAGGCCGACATAGACTTCATCACCGAGATCGACGTCGTTCAAAGTTTCCGAAACGAATGGCTGGCCGAACTGCGCCACAGACATCACATACGTGCGGCCGCGACGTTCCAACTGGATGACATCAGCGCCGCGAATTGCAGACTTCTTTTCTTCCGTATCGCCACCGGCGGCGCGGCGGAATTGCATCGACGTCAGTCCCTCGCCGTGCACGGCCACGTCGACGTAAGGTGCGTCCGGCTCCAGGCTCTGCCGGATCATCCAACCCAATTTGCGATGCGGATCGCCACCGTCGCCCAGAAAGCGATCGCGGGCTGAAAGAATAAAATCCCCCTTCACACGACTGTAAACGAAATGAAATTCGTCTTGGCCAAACCAAATGTTCGTGCCAGATCCAGCCCCCTCATACGTTCCGAGAACCGGGTCGTACGAGCAGCTGCCGGCGTGCTTCACAGGCCCGATATCGACCTGACCATCGAAGTCTCCAATGCTTTGTTGCGAAAATGCGGGCGTCATGAGCAAACTCGCGAGAACAGATGCCAACCCAAATCTCGTAAAGCTCATTTTTCAATCCTCTGCGGATAGATCAGTCGTTGTAACCTTTTGGATGTGCCTTGTGCCACTTCCAGGCGCTTTCCACAATCTCACGAATCGAGTAGCGAGCCTGCCAACTCAGTTCGCGTTTCGCGGCCGACGCATCCGCGACGAGCGCCGGCGGATCACCTTCGCGCCGACCTGTGATTCGAACCGGAATGGCATGGCCGGTGACTTCGCGGCACAGCGTGACAACTTCCTGGACGCTCGCGCCATGGCCGGTGCCCAAATTAAGCTTCAAAGCCATGCCAGGCTTGAGCTTTTCGAGCGAGGCGACATGGGCCGTGGCCAAATCGTCCACATGGATATAGTCGCGGATGCAGGTGCCATCGGGCGTGGGATAATCGGTGCCAAAAATGGCGACCGACTCGCGTTGGCCAAGAGCGACTTGCAACACGAGCGGAATGAGGTGCGTGTCGGGATCGTGGTCCTCGCCAATCGTGCCGTCGGCCGCCGCTCCGGACGCATTGAAATATCGCAGCGCCGCATAACCGATGCCGTAGGCATGCGAGTAGTCGGCCAGCGCGTGCTCGATCGCGAGTTTCGTAAATCCGTAAGGGCTGATCGGATGCTGCGGATGATCCTCGGTGATCGGGACCCTGTTGGGAATGCCGTAAGTGGCACACGAGCTCGAGAAGACAATGCGATCGACGCCAGCTTCGCGCATCGCGTCGAGCAGCGCGAGCGAGCCGACGATGTTGTTTTGGTAATAGATGGCCGGATCCGTTACAGACACGCCCACATACGCGAAAGCAGCGAAGTGCATGACCGCTTCGATCTTATGCTCCCGCATCGCCGCAACAATTTTTGGGCGATCGAGTAAATTGGCGGACACGAAAGGCAGGCTGCCGGCAGCCGCTCGGTGCCCTTCCGCCAGGTCGTCGACAATGACAACTTTGTGGCCGCTCTTTG
>DATBAY010000347.1:0-29699 GCA_036271295.1 Lacipirellulaceae bacterium
GGCGCGCATTTGGACTGGAAACGCGATCCGGACAAGATCGAACAAGGCGGCGAGCCTTCGGACGCGGGCTGAGTGTGCAATCCTTTTCCGGCGGTGAGAGAGTCGCTTTAGCGGGGACACAGAATGAAGCGGGCTGTCTCGAACTTAGTTCCAATTGCCGCGGCCGCTCGCGACAATGGCGACCTGCGACGGGTTTAGGTCGAAGTGGAGGGGGTATGAGCGACGCGTTTAGCGACGGTGGGTTAGGAAGTTTGGCTCAGTCGGCACGCACGAAGCAACTTAAGTCGGCGCGCGGCATCTTGCTATTCGTGGGCATCCTGACGATTCTCGTCAATGGGGGGATGATCATTTTCGCAGAGTCCATCGTCGACGCACAAATGGAGCCGGAGTTGCAGGAGCTGCGATCTCAGAACAAAGTCATCAATCCGGTCAAGCTGAAAGAGATTCGCGACGGCGCCGTGCGGGCGACGCGGTTTGTCGACGGTATCGCGGTGGTGCTGGGATTCGTGTTCGTGGCGTGCGGAATGCTGGTTTACAAGTACCCTGTCGCCGCAACCGTCATTGCGCTCGTGCTCTATGTGGGCTGTGCCGCCGTCTATGGCGTTCTTGATCCGAGGACGCTTGCGGCTGGGTGGTGGATGAAAATCATCATCGTAGTTTGCCTTTTCAAGGCCGTTCAGGCTGCACTGGCTTACGAAAGCGAGAGGAAGTCGGAGGCGGCTGGTGGGGTACTTTCTGATTTGCCGGCAGCGCCCGCTTGATCGGCCGGCGGCCATTTCCGTTGAAAGCGCGATATGGACGACAACGCATCCGACGGCATTCCCGCGGAAGCAGTCGTGGACGGTTTCGCTTGCTGGCGATGTGGGCTGAATGTGGCGGCTGGTAATGCGGCGTGTCCGCACTGTGGAGCAACGCTGAGGTCGACCGAGTCGGCGGCGACGATGTCCGTGACGTCCGCGCCGACCTCGGAGTACTTGCTGAATCTGCTGTTCTGCACGTACCTTCTTCTGTTAGTCACCGGAATTCTTCACGCATTTGTATTGCGAAGTGTCATCGACGCGAGGGATATTGCGAATCACACGTTTCGCAGTACCGCATTTACCCATCTCTCAATCGCCGAAGGGATCGACACGGCTATCATCGCGATCGCGCTGTGGAAAGCACGGCATTTGAAAAGTCGAATTCAGCCTTCGCAACAGACAAGAATTCTTGCTTGGATCATAGCACTGCCCGTATTGGCAATGTTGTTGGCGCTCAACTTGGGGTATCACGCGCTGCTGCGAAGTTTGCTGCACGCGCCGCTGTTAACGGATGACCTCATGACCAAGTTCGATTTGATCGCCGTGATCACGATCTGCGTTCAGCCAGCGTTTGTGGAAGAAGCGTATTGTCGTTGGTTCGCCTTGGATTGCTTGCGCGGGCCGTTGGGGACGCACGCAGCGGTTTGGATTACGGGATTGATGTTTGCGTTTTTGCACGTCGCGATGTTGACTAACATTCCGTACCTTATCGTGTTCGGGGCTTGCCTGGCGTACCTTCGGCTGATGAGCGGCACGCTGTGGTTGCCGATCATGCTGCACTTTTCACATAATTTGATCATTCTGTTGATTGGTTGCATCGGCCTTTAGAGGGCGGACATGATTGGTCAAACGATTGATGCGCGGCCCTCCACCTCGTTTTTTGTTTTTGCATTGCCTGTCATTTCAATTGGGCTAGTGGTTTGGGCCGTGCTAAGTGCAAACCCGCACATCGCGATCGTGGCCGTCTTACCATTGGCGGTGGCACTTGGTATCTGGTTGGGGCGACCGAAACATGTGGTTTTGGTGGTCGAGCCGGACGGGCTACAGATTTTCGGAACGCATCACAAGGTTCGATATGCGGATATCCAAGACGTTGCAGTTGGCGGCAGCCTTCTCGATCACGATGCGGGCTCGGTACCGGCGCTACCCATGCAGATCGAGCACGCCGACGGTTGTTTGGTCGTGCCGCCACAAATGAACGTCGATCGGGCGGAGTTCTATCGTTTCTTGACGTCGCAAATGCCCCTTCGGCCGGTGAAACCTGTGCCGCCGGCGTTGGCGCCGCACGCAGAGGCTCACATCGCTAAGTTCGGGGCAGACAAGGTCCAAATCGTTCACACTCGGCGGATGATCGTCGAGCGGTGGAGACAATCGCGGCGCAGGTGGATTGGCGGGAGCTTTTTTGCGGTGGGCCTTATTTGGTTAGCCATCGGGATCGGTGTGCTGATTGTGCATCCAAAGCAGGATGAGTACACGGGCTGGGTCGTCGGCGGAGTTCTAACGAGCCTTTTCGCGGGCGTGGCGTTGTTTTTCTCGAACGCGAAGCGGGCGCGGCAAGCCGATCAGGTCGCGATGAAACATCCCGACTCTTGCATCGTGATCAGCCCCACCGGGCTGGCGATGTCGCAAGGCGACTTGCAGGGTGCCGTTACGTGGCGCGAAATCATGAAGGTGACGACGAAGAAGTCGCAGTTCCTCAGTAGTTCGGGCGTGGGAGGGCTGCAACTACACGTCCGGGGCGGCCAGATCCTCGTGTTCGATATCTACGAGCGCTCACTTGCAGAGCTCGCCGACATCGTACGCCGCAATTTAAATCCGGCATAACGCGACGATTATTCAGCAGCCGAACCGGACTAAGCAGCCTGTTTAATGCCGGGGCTTAAACATTACCATCGCCAGCGGCGGCAGGGTGACGGGCAATGCGTAAGGCCGGCCCTGGCACTCTTCCTCGATGGGTTGAATGCCGCCGGCGTTGCCGAGGTCGCTGCCGCCGTAGAACGTCGAATCGCTGTTGCTGATTTCTTCGTACCAGCAGCCCTCGGGAGCGCCGATCTTGTAGGCCAATCGCGGAACCGGCGTGAAGTTGCAGCAGCAGATGACGTAGTCGTTCGGGTCTTTGCCTTTGCGAATAAAGGATAGGACGCTGTCTTGCCAGTTGTGGCAGTCGATCCATTCGAATCCCGTATGATCGAAATCAATTTGGTGCAGCGCGGGCTCGCGGCGATACAACGCGTTGAGGTCGGCCAGGTAGTGCTGGATACCCTGGTGAGATTGAAACTCGAGCAGGTGCCACGGCAGTGATTCGTTGTAGTTCCACTCGGTCCATTGACCGATCTCGCCGCCCATGAAGAGCAGCTTCTTGCCGGGGTGGGCCCACATGTAGCCGTACAACAGTCGCAGGTTGGCGAACTTTTGCCACAGGTCGCCGGGCATTTGGTCGAGCAGCGAGCCTTTGCCGTGGACGACTTCGTCGTGCGACAGGGGTAGCACGAAGTTCTCTGTGAACGCGTAAATCAGCGAGAACGTGAGTTCGTTCTGGTGGTATTTGCGGTGGATTGGTTCCTTGTGCATGTACTCGCGGGTGTCGTTCATCCAGCCCATGTTCCACTTGAGCGAGAAGCCGAGACCGCCGACGTACGTCGGGCGCGAGACGCCCGTCCAGGCGGTCGACTCTTCGGCGATGGTGAGCACGCCCGGGTATTGCAGGTGGACTTCTTCGTTGAATTTCTTGAGGAAGTCGATGGCCTCGAGGTTTTCGCGGCCGCCGAAGCAGTTGGGCACCCACTCGCCATCCTTGCGGCTGTAATCGAGGTAGAGCATCGACGCCACGGCATCGACGCGGAGGCCATCGATGTGGTATTTGTCCAACCAAAACAGGGCATTGGAAATCAGGAAGTTACGGATTTCATTGCGGCCGTAGTTGAAGATCATTGTGCCCCAATCGGGATGCTCGCCCTTGCGCGGGTCGGCGTGCTCGTAAAGTGCCGAGCCGTCGAATTGGCGCAGGCCATGCTCGTCCTTGGGGAAGTGGGCAGGAACCCAGTCGATGATCACGCCGATGCCGTTCTGGTGGAGCAGATCGACGAACTGCATGAAATCTTGCGGCGTGCCGTAGCGGCTCGTGGCGGCGAAGTAACCGACCGTTTGATAACCCCAGCTGCCCGTGAAGGGGTGCTCGCTCACGGGCAATAGTTGCACGTGGGTGAAGTTCATTTGTTTGCAGTACTCGACTAGCTGCGGCGCGATTTCGCCGTAGCTGAGCCAACGATTCGGGTCGCCCGGGTCGCGCCGCCAGCTGCCCGCATGCATTTCATAGATCGAGATCGGAGCGTCGAACGCATTGGTTTGCGGACGGGTGCGAATCCATTCGGCGTCGTTCCATTGGTAGTTGTCGAGGTTGTTGACGATGTTGGCGGTACGTGGAGGTACTTCGGCGAAGAAACCGTAGGGATCGCACTTTTCGATGACGTGGCCGCCCCGCTGTTTGACGGCGTATTTGTACTGAGCGCCGACTTCGACGCCCGGAACAAACAGTTCCCACACGCCGCTCGGAACGTGCTTCCGCATCGCATGGCTGCGGCGATCCCACATGTTGAAGCTGCCGACCACGGCGACGCCTTCGGCATTGGGGGCCCAGACGGCGAAGTTGACGCCGGTGACGCCGTCGATCGTGCGAAGATGCGCGCCCAGCCGCTCGTAGCTGCGCCAATGCGTGCCCTCAGAGAGGAGGTGCAGATCGTAGTCGGTGAGCATCGGCGGAAAAGCGTACGGGTCGTGGATCATTTGGGTTTCGCCGGATTTGTAAGTGACGCGAAGTTGGTAGGCGGGGGCTGGGGACTGGGGGCTGGGGGCTAGATCCATTTCGTCATCGAGGGAGCAGACGGCTTCGTAGAGACCGGCGGGGTGGATGCGGCGCATGGGCCGGGTGGCGCCGTGCGCGGTGTCGACAACCCAGGCTCGCTGGGCCTCGGGCAAATAGGCGCGAACAGCCAAGGCGCGGCGTCCGTTTTGTTCGATCTCGTGCGGGCCCAGGATTTCGAACGGGTTTTCGTGATAGCCATGAATCACCGGCCCGATCGCGTGGAGAGGAAGTTGGGTTTGCACTGTGGAAGCTCCTAAAGCAAGGGGACCGGCGGGGTGAGGCCCATCCGATGGGGCCGCCTGTCGCGGTGTCTATTTTGGGATGTCAGGCCGCTCGCGTAAACGTGGGGGGCCAGAGATAGGTGAGGGGGGTCAAAACTCCGCGGCCTAGCCGGACAAGGGCCGCAGGGAGGGTTTGGCTGGTGGAACGCCGGGCTTGTTGCAATTTTCGCGCCGGGGCGGCGTCAGCCTGCCAGACACAACATTCCACGGTGTGGAATTCGAGTGCCCGGTCGATTCGCCGCCAGAGGTCGTAATCGCGAATCGGAGCAACGCTGCCGAATCGTTCCCACTGCCAGTGATGTTCGCGCCACTGGGCGAGTTGGCGGCGGATTCCACGGCTGACGTAGCGGCTGCGGGTCAGCAGCGTGACACGCGACGGACGATCGAGCGCTTCGAGGCCGCGGACGACAGCCAGCAGTTCGAGGCGGCTGCGTCGGACGCTTGGCTCACTATCGGAAGCGGTGAAGCGTTCGCCATCGCCGACGGATTGCAGAGCGAATTTCCAGCGCGACGCGCCGTGGCTCGATTGGTACGTTTCGGTGTGCAGCAAGTAGTGAGGGTGAGCGGAATTCATGCGACCCGAATGCCCCGATGATTTCCAGGGGCAATTGTTCGGAGGGTGTATTCGTTGTTGTTCGAGTCCGCTTCGAATCTTCGGTCGGGTCGCGTCCGTTGCTCGCCGGTCGGCTAATACGCCTGACTAGTTTGTGCTATCGGCAAACTGACCGCAGAGCATAAAGGTTCGCGAAAAAATACGTGCCGCATGGACGGCTGATCACTCTACCGGCTAAGAGCACGCGGGTTCTGATGCCACGCGGCAAGTTTTGCCAGAGGAGTATCTGCAACGAAGGGATATTTCGTAAGAGTGCTTGAGCGCCGACACCGACGGAGTCGCGGGCGCGGCACAACCGTCATAGCTGATACGCTTGGAACGAATGTCACCGGCAGTTTTAACCTAAGCTTCCCACGGCAGTTTGATTCATTGCGGAGTTTCGCGTCTGCAGTTGAGTCAGCGTCGCGCGGCGTTTGTTCGTTGGGAGTTGCCATGCACTTCGGGCTCTACCTAAAAAAGAAGGGGGTCATCTCGGCCGAGCAGCTGGTGTCGGCGGCCGAGGTGCAGTTCGCTTCGCTGACGCGAATCGGGCAGCTTGCGCTGGAAGAATCGATTCTTTCACCGCGCGACATCTTCGACGTGCTGCGTGCCCAGAGTGCGTCGCCGAATCAGCGTTTCGGTGATTTGGCGATTGAATTGGGGCTCATGACGCGTGACGAACTCGTGCGACTGCTGATGATTCAGGCGGACCGCCGCCGGACAATCGCCGACATTCTCGTCTCCCAAGGTGTGTTAACGCGGCAACAGGTGGCCGCGGAGGTGAGTGAATACCGGCGATCGATTGCCAAGCGTCGCGCCGGCAGCGGAGTTCCCGTGAGAATCGTGCCGGTTGCTCGGCGTTTCAAGGTCGTCTCGCCTGCGACTGTCTAGAGCATTTTTAGCAAAGGTGTTCCGATGGGTGCGTAGGGCAACGGCGTCGTTCGTCGTGACACTCTGGGGCGTTGCCCCAGGCACCCAGCACGAGAATTTGGAAAACGCTCTAGCTATTGCGAGCGCTTAGGCACTTCCGTTAGGCGCGAATCGTTTCGGCCAAGCGCTCTTCAAGCCGTGATAAATTGCGGGCGGCGTTCGCGATTCGCGGATGGACGAAGATCCGCACGCGTTTCACATAGTTGTCGAATTGTTCTTGAGCGAGCGTGCGCACGACGGGGGAGATGTCGCCCAAGTTGCGGTAAACGTTTTGCTTATCAAAGTATACGGCGACATTGAAATCGACCTCTAGCTTAGCGGGCGGTGCATCGACGAGCACCTCATGAGGCGCGATTTCAGCATGAAGTGCGTTGCCCAACATTTCGGCGATGCGTTCCGCCACAGCCGCCAATTCGGCGTAAGGCCGCCGGGCCAGGCGCTGGTACAACTCGGGTTCCTCAAAAATGTTGTATTGGGAGAGTCGCTTGTAGAGCGCCCGTTCCGGCCCGAAGATGCCTTCGAGCAGCGTGGCCGAGTCATCATCGCGCGCCGCCTTCAAAAGCGTTTCGATAAATGGCTGCTCGGTCATCGTAACGAGTTCGGCCAGATTCAATCGGGTTCGCAGTGAATAAAAAGCACGCTGCAGCATGGCCGTCGCCGAGCGTACGGCGTGATGCCAGTACACCTCGCTGAACATGACATAGCGGGCGAAGACCATCATCTCGGCGGCAGTTTTGCCTTTGTCGGTGATGGCGAGCGCGTCGCCGGCTTCGTTAAGACACAGGCTGCTGATTAGGCGTCGGCGATCGAAGTTTTGGCCGTAGGGGACGCCGGCGTGAAGACTGTCACGCGTTAGGTAATCGATTTTGTCGACGTCGATGGGCCCCGAAAGGATGCTGCGGAGGAGCCGGTGCGGGGCCGTGCGTACTTCACCGCGTAGCAGCCGAGCGACGGCGGCGGGATCGAGCTTCCAATCGTCTTGCAGGATTTCGGCGATCGCTCCGCTGGTAATTTCACGTTCGGCGAGGGTTTCGTGGTGGGGAATCTCCCGCAGTTCGAGATCTTCGATCGGATGGCCAAAGGGCCAATGTCCGATGTCGTGCAGGAGAGCGGCGGCAAGGAGCAGTTCAGCGTCCTGCGGCGTAACCGCCGCAGCGAAGCGCGGTTGAGCAGCCAGGTAATCCAAGTACTCGATCGCAGCCAGAAAGACCCCGAGCGAATGTTCGTGTCGCGAGTGATTCGCGCCCGGATAGATCAGCCGGACGAGGCCGAGTTGGCTAATGCCGGCCAGGCGGCGGAAGCCGCTGGCGTCGATTAATCGCCGCACGCGGTTGGTGAGGGGGACATCGACGCCGGGGGGAATGCGGAGCCGGCCCGTAACACCGCGGCCGCGTCCGATTTCCGGGATATCGAAGATGATGCTCAATGGGCCACGCGAGAAACAAAAAATGGGTGCACAAACTTCGCCAGCCCTAATTGTGAACAGGTCGAATGCCAGATTCAATCAGCATTGAACCGCGGCTGTTGGCTAAGCGTGTCCCAACCCGGGCAGCGCCGGCAGATGGGCGATGAGCCGAAGGACGACGGTGAGCGCGAAGTACATCGCACATAAAAAGAAAGCGCTGCCCGGCTCGAGGTCGAACGACGCAAATGCGGCGAACGTGCCAATGCCAACGACGATGATGCTCAGCAAAACGAGCTGAAAGATGGGCATTCCTTTGGTGAATGCTTCGGTACCGCCCCATTTGTAGGCGATAAACCAATAAATTCCCCATAGTAGCGCAAAGACCAAACCGCAGGCCACGGATCGCACTGCGAGCGGCATTCCTTGGTAGGCTTCCAACTCGGGGTCGCGAAGGAACGTGTAGCCGGCCCAAGCGATGGGCGGGCCCAGGACTACGGCCGCGAGTGTCTTGAGCCAAACTTCCGGCGCGCCAACGCTGCGAATGACGAGTGCCACGAGGATCGAGACGAGCACGAAGCCGATGACACTGGTGAATACGAGCGGCTGAAACTTGGTGTCCCTGCGGCGGTAGGTTTTAAGAACATTTCTACCGCCGACGCCGACCGCGCCGACCTCGGAGTGCTCCGGCGCGTGGATGACGATTTCATCCTCCTTCTTGGGGATGGTGATAATCTCTTTGCACTTCGGGCAGGGGCCCTTTTGGCCGGCAAATTTATCGGCAACGCTGAAACGCTTGAGGCAGCCCGGACAGGTGACTTGAATCGGCATAGGGAAGTGGCGAGGGACGAGAAACGAGGCTCAAGAATCGCGAATGGATTATTCGCTCCCAGCTCGCGCTTCGCTACTCGTGACCTTTAAGTGTCTTTAAGTTCGTCTTCGTTGATCGCGTGAAAGCCCTTAGAGCGGAGCGTTTCGACAGCGAACTCGATGTTATCCACCATGAGCGCCACCGCGGGACGGCCGGTCGGGCGAAACAAGAGGGGATAGATCTGGGTGATATTTACTTCGGCGGCCAACAGGGCGGTGCAGATTTGGAGCATGGGCTGGGGCGAATCCGGGAGTTCGACGCCGATAAGGTCGGACTCGACGAGCGCGAGGCCCGCCCGCTCTAAAATCTCACGGCCAGCCTCGGGATCGCTCAGCAGAAATCGCACCAAGGCGCATTCCGTGGAGTCGGAGATCGTGAGAGCGACGATGCGGACCTGGCTGCCTTCGAAGCGGCGAACGACGTCGAGCAGCTGACCGACGCGATTTTCCAGAAACACGGTAAACTGACGAATCGCAGGGTAGTCGCGACCGCGCATGGTGGCGAATTCGGTCCCCTGGCCGGAGCCGCTTCCTTCACCGGTGCTCATGGTAATTTCCTTAAGTCCAAAAAGGGCAGGGTGGGGTGCTAAAGCCCGAATTCAGGGCGTGTCGTTATGACGTAACTATAAGCCTTTGTTGCCGTTTTGCAACTCACGCCCACGGTTGAGGCGCTGTTGGTGCTCGCTGCTGAAACGACTACGATGACCGGTCGAATTGACTGTTTTTTGAGTTCAAATTGTCGAAGCATGTGGAACGCCGCTGCGAACGCGTATGTTGCCCGACCACGAGATAGAGATTCGCGTTCGTTACTACGAGACGGATGGGCAAGGCTTCGTTCATCACGCGAATTATTTCGTCTATTTCGAGCAGGCGCGTGTGGAGCAGCTCCTTGCACTGGGACACGACTATGCCCACTTGGAGCGAGACGGTGTGCTGCTGGTCGTGAACAAAATTGCGTGCCGGTATCAGCGGCCTTGCCGATTCGGCGATACGCTGCGGGTTCAGATTCGCACCGTTCGAGCGCGGGGTGCGCGGATCGACCATGAATACCGCGTGCTGCGTGGTAACGAATTGTTGGCAGAAGGAGAGAGCACGCTGGCGTGTATTGATCGGGAGGGGCGGGTGCAGAGGCTACCGGAGTTTTTGGTGAAGGGGGAGAATGGGTGATTTGGGGCGCGTTTTGCGTAGGGCACCGGACCGCGTGGCGGTGCGGCTATTAAATGCCTCAAGTGCGCGAGCTTGGGCGTGCTATTGATTTTTGATGTCTCGCTGAGCGCCCCAGCGTACGGCCGATTGCAGGAAGACGGCTCGCCCCGCGGTTTTTTCGGGGTGGGGACTGAAGCAGACGACTCGGCCATCGCCGAATTTTCCGCGGGCGATGGCGGCGGTGCCTTTCATCATTCCTGCGGGAGCGTTCTGCGTCATCTCGGTGTCGTAGGACGCGAGGAGTTCGTAATTCTGCATGCCTTCCCTTTGCCCTGGACCTAGCAGCGGGCCATTTTCGTAGTGAATCGTGCAGGTGTCGGCATCGGCATGGAGCGATTCTTTTCCCGCCGCTGAGAATTTTAGGCCAACATCACCGGTGCCCCGATCCCAGTGGGGGCGGTCGAGCACGCGCGCATTGAGCAGGCCAAGCGACCAGGGATATTCGATGGACGCCAAATACGCGCCGGCACAAATGCCGATGTAACCCCCGCCGTGCGTTACGAAACTGCGCACGCTCGAGCGACCGTCCGCGCTTAGAGCGTTTCCTTCGCCGGAGCCACTGCCGCCGGGGAAAATCACGACGTCATACTGGTCGAGCGCGCTATGACGGATTTCATCGGCGGAAATCTTGCTGACTGCAAATCCTCCGGTTGGCGGCAGAGTGTTGATGACCTCCGGCAGGCTCTTTATCGTCGCGCCTTGGTCCGCATAGAGTGCGATGCGAATCGGCTTTAAGGTCGGCTCTTCGGCCCGGCTGACTGGCGCGCTAAGGGCCAAGATCGCGATGGTTGCCAAGCTGGCAAAGTGAGCCAAGTGACTAAGTTTCCAACGAAACATCGAAAACTCCTTGCGGAATCGATCGGACGGGTTGTTTCCAAATCGGCCCGGATTGACGGCGTTGGTTGATCCTTGCGAGCGGTGCGGGCTTTTTCCGCCGGCAGTGACGGATATCATGGAGCATCGCGTTGCGGTTCTCAAGCGAGTCCTCGGGGCCGGTTTGCGTTCGCGAAAGTGCTTGGCATGCATTCTTGGAAGTGTCGGAGGCCGCACGGTCGTTATAACCAGTCAAAACGTCGTTTCTTTTGACGTATTTGAAACGAGCGACTAGCCTGAAAGTACGCCCCTTTTCCCGGATTTTCCCCTTTTGAGTTTCAACGGTAGGCGCATGGTTTATCGATTTGGTTTGTTGGTCATCTTGGTCATCTCGATGGCCGTTCCGGCGGAAGCGCAGCGAGTTGTGCGTTTCGAAACGACGGAAGGCGACTTCGACATGGTTCTCAACCCGACGAACAACTCGGCGTTAGATGACTATGCGCAGAACCTTTTGAACTATGTCCAGAATAATGCTTATCTGGGCAGTTGGATCAATCGCGCCGCCAAGAATCAGGATGGGTCTGCGTTTGTGCTGCAGATGGGCGGCTTCTTTTCGCACACGAAGCGTCCGCCGCCGACCGTGAACAGCATCGGCATCGTGAACCAGACGTTTGCCGACGTGCCCGGGCAACCGGCCCAAGGGCTGGGATTCTCGAACACGGTGGGTACGGTGTCGTTAGCGCTGCCGCAAAACTCTGATGGCTCGACGAATCAGAACGCTGGTTCGACCAGCTTTTTCATTAATGCGGCGGATAATTCTTTTTTGGATCCCGACTTCACGGTATTTGCGGCTATCCCGGACATGACGACGGTCAATAAGATCAACGCGCTGCAGACGATTGACCGAACGCAGGATCCGACGTTTTCCGCTCAGGCCGGCGGCCTTGGACAAAGCGAGGTGCCGATCGACGCCAATGGCTTTCAGGTGTTCATCAAGAACGCCTTTCTAGTTACGGACACGCTCACCACGGCGAAAGACATTGCCGCGGTGCAGTCGGCGATGGGTCTATCGGCGGCCGCGGCTTCGAACTCGCTCTCCGCTAGCGACGCCAGCGCGCTCGCGGCTGCGGGAGCAAGTGGTGGGACGCCGCTCGGCTTGTCGTCCACGACGGTTCCTGAACCGACGACGATCGGGCTGATGATGTTAGGCGCTATGGGTTTTGGTTGCGTCTCGCGGCGGCGCGGGTAACGCAAAAACCCCCGGCAGAGCCGGGGGCTAGCGAATTTTTTCATGCGGTCGGCTGAAACTGGGTCAGCAGACTAGGGCACTGTCGGCGGCACTGGGGTCGGCGGCGCGGTGACCGAGTCCGTGTACGTGCCGCCGTTCTGGTTGACCGTGCCGTTGTTCCGGAGGTTGGCCAGCGTGTCAGCCGATTCGAAGATGCGGAACGTCGAGCCGCCGGTCTGGTGCAATTCGTAGTCGCCCTGTCCGGCCGCCGTGTTGAATTCGGTGGATACGTCGCCGCCGAGATTCAGCAGGATGCGAGCCTGAGTGCCGTTGGCCGTCATCGCGAAGTCCTGACCGCCCGCCGCGGCGTTGTCGAATGTATTGCCTTGAATCGTGGCGTTCAGCGTCGTCGTGCCCTGGCTCGAGAACACGGCGGCCGCGTTCGTCGTGCTGGAATTGTTGAAGTTGCCGTTTTGCACATTGAGGCCGATCGTCTTTGCGGTGCCGCCGGACGCGGAAACGTTAAGAGCCGAGCCATTGGCGGCCGTGAAGTTGTTGGTGCCGGTGAACGTGGCATTGCCAATTTGCGAGGTGCCGGCGAAGGTCAGAGCAAAAGCGACGTCGTTGCCGGTGCTGGTGACCGTGGTGCTATCCGTAATCATGTTGAACGCACCGGAGCCTGTGACGCTCATGTTTACGTTCTTCGCCAGGTTGCTGCTAAGAAGTTGGAGGTTCAGCGCGCTAGTATTGTTCGTGCTCAGCACGTCGAAGCCAGTTCCCGTTGCGGCATCTAGATCCAGATCGGTAAATCGAACTGCCATGGCGTTGGTCGTCGTCGTATCGTGGTCGAGGTTCACGCCTTGGCCACCAGCAGACAGGATGTGGATGTGTTGCAAGGCGGCGCTTTGGGTGTTTAGCAGTACGATCGCGTCACCGGTAGTTGTCAAGGAACCGCCCGAACCTGTGGCACCGCCATTCGCACCGATTGTCACTGTGCCGGGGCCGGACACGTTCTTCATTACGATGCCGTTGGTGCCACCATTGGTGACGTTGACGCTCTGGAAGTTTGCGCCCGCGGCGCCAACCGAGATCGTGTCCAAGTTCAGGCCGACTCCGGTGTTCGAAGTAATCGTGTTCGTGCCGGTCGCGGTTAAGGTCACCCCATTTTCAGCGGTGAAGCCGTTGCCGTTGGCGTTGACGTTCATGTTCTGAACGTTGGCCGTGAAGGTGCCGCTTCCGCCAAAGCCATTGATGAGCACGCCGTTTTGTCCGGCTGTGGTGGTGTTCGTCACGTTAAGCGTATTGAGATTGGCGTTCATCGCCGTAGAGTTGGTGTGCAAAACCTCGACCGCGCTATCGGTCAGGCCACCCACGCCGGCGTTTGTCACGGTTACGCCATTGAATTCGACGTTGGAATTCTCGACATGCACGCCCGCAGCGGTCGTGCCAGTGACGGTGCCACCTGCGCCGGCCGCATTGCCATTAACACCCACGGTAATGGTGCCACCCGTGTTGTTCACGAGTCGCGTGCCGTTGACACCTCCCGTAGCGTTGACGCTTTGGAAGTCGACGGCGCCGATCGCCATGTTTTCAATATCGAGTGCCTGGCCCGTCGTGCCGCCGGCGGTGCGCGAAATCGTGTTGCTAAGCCCAGTGACATTCAGTGTGCCGCCACTTTTTGCCACGAAGCCTGGACCGCTAGCCGTTGTGATATTTATCGGACCTGTGGTGATCGTTGCGCCGGTGTTGGTTTCGGCGTCGAACCCAGCACCGCTCGTCGTCGTGATCGTTGCCGGTCCGGATGTGAACGTGCCGGCGCTATTGTTCGCGGTAGCGATGCCGGTTCCCGTCGTCGTCGTAATCGTCGACTGTCCGGCGTTGAACGTGCCGCCGGTATTGTTCGCGTTAACGATTCCACTCCCGGTCGTCGTCGTGATCGTCGCCGTTCCGGTCGAGTAGGTGCCGGCTGAATTGCCCGTGTTGACGATGCCATTGCCACTCGTCGTGGTGATTGCCAGCGGACCCACGCTAACGTTCCCGCCGGTGTTATTGGAGATCGTGACGGCGTCATTCGCGCCCGTGTTGAGCGTGTTCGCCGTGCCAGCGACGGCAATCGTGCCGCCCGAGTTTCCGGTGATAAGAATGCCTTGGTTGGCGTCGGTGATCGTGCCGGTCGTGCCGCCGACATTGACGCTGCCGCCGGTCACGCCGTGAATATTGACCGAGTGGCCGGAAGTGTCGCCCGCGTTGAGAGCTGCGCTGTTTTGAATCGTACCGTTGAACGCGATGGCGCCAGCACCACCATTAACTTCGAAGTCATTATCCAGGTTGTTCTTGATAGCGCTGGTGCTATCAAACGTGATAGTCGCATTCGAACCATTGATTTGGACGCCTTCGGCGCCCGGAGAGGCATGCTGACCATCGATCGTGACGCCTGTGCCGGTGACAGTACCCGCGGCGAGGTTTGTGAATCGCGCGCCGGCGATCGCGGCCCCGTTAATAGCCGTATCGTTGATGGTCATGGTGACCGCGCCGGTGCCCGGGCCGAAGGTGTCGATGCCGACAGCGCCACCGTCAGTCTCAAGCGTGCTGAGATCCGTAGTCATTGCCGCCGTGGTTGTCTTCTCGACATGGATTCCAGCGATGGTCGAATTGCCGGTGTTATCAATCTTAAGGCCGGTGATCGAGACATTTGCGGAGTCTTTGATGGTGATTGCGTCCAGGGTGCCGCCCTTGATGGTGCCTGAATCGCCTGCGGCGGTGTCTGTCGTGTTGCCGATGACGATCGCGCCGGCAGGGGTACCCGATCCCGTGTTGTTTTCAAGTTGGATGGCGTTCGTGATCGCGCCGGTCCCGGTACGGTTGACGGTTCCGACATTGAAGCCGCCGGCGGCGATGGTCATGCCAGTGATTTTGAGGTCTTGGCCCGTTTCGGTGGAAATCGAGTTCGTCGTGCTGCCGGCGGAAATCGTACCACCGCCCGTGGCGACAAAGCCGTCAACGTTGCCGGTAGCAGTGATCTTTACGGGGCCGGTGGCGCCGGCGAAGTCGATATTTGTGCCCGTGTTATCCGTAAGCAAGATCGCCGTGGAGTTCGGGGTCGTAATGTTCGAGGTGACCGCGCCAACGAATGCGATTTCGCCGCCAGCGTTCGAATTCACAAGGATACCCGTGCCCGAATCGGTGATATTGCCGTTGAAGGAGATATTGGCGCCCGTCGTCGTGCCTTGCACGGAGATGCTGCGCCCAGCAGTATTGTTGATAGCGTTCGCGAATGTGATGGTGCCGCCCAGACTATCGGCGCCGCCGCCGTCAATATTGACATCCGTGCCGGCGATGCCGTTCATCGCCCAGGTGCTCTCGAACGTTATGTTCGTGCTGTCGGTGGCGCCGAGAATCTGTACACCGTTGCCGGTTGATGCGCCGCCGGTCAGCGTGCTGTTCGAGCCGTCGAAGGTGCCGTTGAAATTGTTCAAACTCAGGCCGCCTGCGCTCGTCGTGCCGCCATTGTAGGTATAGTTGCTGAGCGTGGTTGCGTGGCCGGAGTGTGTGTTTTCTAGGTTAATGCCGACGCCGGTGGCGGTGCCGCCAGTGCTAGTGCTGGTGATGTTCGAGAGGGCGATCGTTTCTTGAAGCGTGGTGTTCGGCAGCGAAATATCAACGGGCGAGGTGGAATCGATGTGGACGCCGCTGCCGCCGATGTTGGTGAGCGTGAGGTTATTAATCGTCACGTTGCCGGGCACGATGATATCCGTCGTGCTGCCGTTGCCGTTCGAATCGGTCGTATCGACGAAGGAAGTCGGCTTGAACATGATGGCATCACCCGTCGTGTTCATGATGGCTAGGTCATGAATGTTCGGGTTGCCTGCCCCTGCCGCAGGGGCGGCGATAGCGCGCGTGCCGGCGTTGTTCTGGCCGTTCATGTCGAAGTTGACGATTTCGTTGTTGTTGGCCAGCGTGACGGCATCGGTGCTCGAGGGGATGTTGATGAGCGGGCGAGTCGCAGATTTCGCGCCCGGCGAAGTTTCCGGAATCGAGATCGTTCCGCGCTGCAGCGTGGCAACCGTGAGGTTGAAATTGTTGCCTTCGCCGAACAGCTTTTGGTTATCCTGAAGAATGATTGGCGTGGTGAAAGTGCTTTTCGAGTGTGCGAGGATAATATCGCCCGTCTGGCTACCCGCGCCGTCGGCCTGATCGAGCTCGTTATACGGATGCTCGGCGGTGCCGTTGCCGCCGGCCGCCGCACTGCTCGCCACGTGAACGAATCGCAAGGCTGTGCCATCGGTGTTCGTGAGCGGCGTGCCGCCGATTGCCGTCGAGCGGTTCAAAGCAACATAGTCGTTGCGGATGACCGGCTCGCGGATGCGATCTTCGACGTTGCCGGCAGGCTGGAAGTTCGTCCGGGTGCGTCCCACGAACCATTGCAGCGAGAAAGTTGCTTCGGTGTGGAAGATGTCGTCGTTGCTAACTGCAAATTGGAGCAAGAGGTCGGGGTACGCGTATCCGCGGACACCAACTTTATAACCGGCCGCGCTGTCGTCACTATTGGCAACGAAATAAGGCCCGGCAAAAGCCCAGGCATCGCGATCGTCGCCAAGACGGCGAGCAATTTCAAGTTCGCCCACTGTAAACGACGTGTCGACGGTCGCTTGCGACAATTCGGAAAGCGAGTTAGCTAGGAAGCCAATCGTGTTGGTGGGCTTAAAATCTCCCGTTTGAGTGCGAGGACCGACGGGAACATACAAATTGCCGCGAAGATCCCACAGCTCGCCGAGAGACTCCATCGACAAGCCGATTTGCGGGAAGAAATTGCCGGCTTCGGTGTGCTGGCCGTCGGCGAAAATGCCGAGGCCTTCCACGCGGCCTTCCGGCGAGTACATCGGAGTGTCCAGCCAACGGTATGTGGTGCCGACGTTGAAGCCCACGCCGTCCTTGTCGTTCATCGTGACTTGCCCATCGGCGATGATTGCCGAGTCATCGAACGTGATGACTTGCATCGAGCCGACATCGAAGTTGCCTTCCTCCTGGCCGTAACTTTCGGTGCTATAGCGCAGGCGCAGAATCGTGCCTAAGTCCTGCGAGAAGAAGCTCACATCGCCCGAGGACGACATGGGGGCCGCGCCGTTGTCGCCGCTCGCTGGTTCTGCGGCCGGCATCACCATGTTCTGAGCGGGCGCTTTGGGCGCGACGGCGATTGCGGCCGCGAGCAAAATAACCATCGCGCACGTGTTGCCGATATGCCCATTGCGCGTGCGGATAAACCGAATCGCAGCGCCAACTGTGGGAGGGCAGATTCGCATGGGTAACTACTCCGTCAAATCGGAATTGCGCATTGGCGATCTACCGGCGAAGCGGTAGCCGCAGTCGAGTTCCGTTGCGCTGTTCGTTCCGATCGAGCGCTTTAGCCGCCGACGACGGAACGCATCGCGAGCCGTCGTTGCGACAAATGAAAAGTAAATTGCAGATGAGGTAGAAGCAGTTGCCACCGAGACGGTGGGCGCGGCGGGATGTTATGGAGCCGGTATTCGAACCGCAAGATCAGTTTTCGCCCCGCGGAGCGATTTCGCCGGCAGCCCCATGCAACGCTGGCAACGCTGTAAGCAAGAGCGGCCGTGCCGCTACGGGGCTGTTATATGGCGAAATAATTCGGGCGAACCCTCGCGATTTGCCGGGCACGCGATGCAATCACGCACAAAGATCCGGGTGCGCGCGTTTAGATCGCAGAACCTTACGTGCGTGCTACCACCCGATTGAAATGCAGTTGCACTTCGCCGTCGACGACCCGGCGCACGCCTTCCACGAGGCAGTGCGGCTCGTTGTCCTGCTGGCCGCGGCGGATGATTTCATCGCGCGACATGCCGGGCGGTACCATGAACGTCGATTGATAGATAATTTGGCAGCCCGCGTCGAGCTCGGGCACGATGAAGTGGCACGTGGCGCCGAACGTGAGCATGCGGCTAGCGTACGCTTCGTGGTACGGCTGCATTCCGGGGAAGCTTGGCAGCAGACCGTGATGGAGATTGATAATGCGCCCGCCGGCATACTTCCAGCAGCTCGCCGCGGGCAACACACGCATGTAGCGAGCCAAGATAATGAAATCGACTTCGTGCTCGTCGCAGAGCGCGATCATGCGCTCGTCATCCGGAGCGCCGTCTGCTTTACTATTGCCCTCGGCAACGTTGAACCAAGGCAGTTCGAATTGCTCCGCCAGGCCGCGGCACGCCTCGCGGTTCCCGATCATGAGCTTTGCATCGGCTTTAATTCGCCCATCGCGAATCGCTCGTAACACGGCCAGCGCCGGCTCCGGGCGATAAGTGACACAGATCGCTAACCGCGGGCGGCGATCGATGATCTCGGGCGACCAGGTGCGAATCGAAAGCTCGGTGTGTCGCGATACATGGGCCATCGCTTGCCGCAGTTCTTCGTACCGCGAGCGTTCCAGCTCAATGCGCGTGAGCATCGAAAAGACGCTTTCCTCGTCGTGGTCATACATCTGGATCTCGGCAATGTTCGCGCCGAGACCGGTCACGCAATGTACGATCGGGTCAGCCAGTCCGCGATTGTCGCGACCAACGGCTGTGATAACGACTTGCATAGAAGATGGCGTCTGCGGGTTGAAAATGCGGCTCTTATTGAAAGGCTGGTCGCCCCAGTGTAACGCGCCGAGCACGAGCCCGACATTCTCGCCGCCGTGCGAAACTGCGCGACAAAACCGGAGCAACTGCTACAAACGGCTACGGAAATCTAATAACGTCCATCGTAGTTTGCCCCAGGTCGCAAGCAACCTAGGTTTGAGAGATGAGCTCTAATTAGCGCGAAAAGGCGCGGGGAACGATGGCTAGCCAGAATTCAGTTGAGGCTGCGAATTCTTCGAGCGGCAAAGGCGGCGACGAAGGTCGTCTCGATGCGCTCATGGATCGCATCCATCAATTGACGATGGCGCAAGGCCCAACGCGAAGTCGCCCTGCGCCGGAATCGCAGCCGGCTCCCGCACGGGAGGCGGCCGCGAAAGACCGCAAAGGCGAATGGGCGCCGCTGGAGCCCGAAACGCTAACCGCGGCCGGACTCACGGATGGCGAAGTCGAAGCGCTCATCTTAAAGACGCTCAATGGTCGCGCCGAAGCCACGGGGCGATATTTGTCGGATCATCTGAAGATTCCGTTTCGAATCATCGATCCGCTGATGCATTCGCTCAAGCAAGACCGGCTCGTCGCCCACAAGGGCGCCGCGCCGATGAACGACTATGTTTATCAGGCGACTGAGCTTGGTCGCGAGCGCGGCAAGAAGTTTGCCGAGCATTGCACGTACTTCGGATCGGCGCCGGTGCCGCTGGCGGCATATATCGAAAGCGTCAAGCGCCAGACACTGACCGATCAGCACCCGACCGAAGAAGACCTGCATCGTGCGTTCGAGGACTTGCTCATCGACAAGAGCATGTTGATCCGATTGGGGCCGGCGATCAATTCGGGCCGTGGCATGTTCTTGTTCGGCGCGCCGGGCAACGGCAAGACGAGTATCGCCGAGCGAATTACCAAAGCGTTTGGGCAAACGATTTGGATTCCCCGCGCAATCGGAGTCGACGGCGAAATCATGCGGCTTTTCGACCCGGGCATGCACGAGGAAATGCCGCTGCCAGCGAATGAAGGCTTACTCGACAACCGCAAAATCGACCACCGCTGGATTCGCATCCGCCGGCCTACCATCGTCGTCGGTGGCGAACTCACGATGGATCACCTGGAGATCACGCTAAACACGGCCACCAACGTGAGCGAAGCGCCGGTGCAATTGAAGAGCAATTGCGGCACGCTGGTGATCGACGACTTCGGCCGGCAGCGGATGACGACCGACCAGCTGTTGAACCGCTGGATCGTACCGCTCGAAAAGCGCTATGACTTCCTGAACCTGGCGAGCGGAAAAAAGATCCAGGTTCCGTTCGACCAGTTAATCGTGTTTTCCACGAACCTCGAACCGAAGCAGCTGGTTGATGACGCGTTCTTGCGCCGTATTCCCTACAAAATCGAAGTCACCGATCCGAGCGAAGACGCGTTCCGGCAATTGCTGAAGATTATGGCCGGCAAGCTGGGCGTCGAATACAACGAGGCGGCCGTCGATTATTTGCTCGAAAAGCACTATCGCGGCGCGAATCGCAAGCTGCGTTGTTGTCAGCCGCGCGACCTGATTTTGCAGATTGTGAATTTCTGCCGCTATACGAACACGCCGCCGAAGCTCACGCCCGAGACGCTCGACTTCGCGGTCGAAAACTACTTTGCGGTGATGTAGGTCTCCAATCACCCAGGGCTACGCCCTGGGCTGGTAGAGCGAGTCTTACAGGCTCGAAGATTGCTGGGCGATGAGATCGGGTGATGAAATCTGGGCCGAGATTTCACCCGGCCTGAAAGGCCGATTCCGTCAGCCTAGGCCGAAGGCCTAGGAAGGATGAGATGTATCACGGAAGTCGGCCCTGAAAGGGCCGTTCACGCCGTCGATCCCACACGTATTTTTCGTCCCATTCGATTTCGTAGCGTCGCAACCACTCGCGCAATTCGTCCTGGAACGACTGCTTTGCGTGATGTTCACGTTGATTTCGAACGTAATCGCGAACCGATTCAACATTCGATTGACTTACCGAAAATGCTGCGTAGCCAGACTGCCAGTGAAATTCGATTCTTCGTCGAGAAAATGAGGTGAACGTAGGTTTTGGCCAGCGATTGTGGCATACCCGAATGTTGGATAATCGAAATCTAAGGTCACGCTAGCCGCCAAACAGCGGCAACTGCGGGTCGTGCTTGCGGTGCGACCCCAGCTCTTCGAAGAGCAGGCTTGGTTGTATATCTCGATTGTGCTGGTATTTGCTCGCGTATTCTTCTACTGGGCCAACGATCTCGTGGTAGAAGATTTGGCAAATTGGAATCCCAGGATAAATCCGAACAGGATGGATGGCGAACATTTCCAGCGTCCAGTAACCGCTGAAGCCGACGTCGCCGAAGCCGGCCGTCACGTGAACGAACAATCCCAACCGGCCGATGGAAGAACGACCTTCGATCTGCGGGACAAGGTTGTGCGTTGTCGTGCGCTCCGCAGTGCGTGCGAGATACAGCTGATTCGGGCTCAGCACGAGACCTTCTGGAGGAATTTCGATCCGCCGCACGCGGTTCGCCTTGGCCATGTCGAGCATCAACTCTTCATACACCATCAGCTCATTGTGCAGAGAAAGATTGTAGCTGTTGGGGTTGAGCTGCGCTTCATCGAACGGATCGATGACGATATCGCTTCCAAGTCTCTCGCGGATGGCGTGGCCGGATAGGATCATGGGGGCTCGGGACTAGGGGCTGGGGTCTGGGGAATTCAATTTCGGGGATGTTCGTCGCGGCTTGCGAGGTCCTGATGAGATTTTCGAAGGCTGTTCGACACCGATTTTGGGGCAGAACGACTTCATCGAACATTCGGGGCACTTTGGTTTTCGCGCGATGCAGATCTGCCGGCCGTGAAAAATCAGCCGATGCGAGAAATCCACCCACTCCTCTTGCGGCACGATTTCCATCAGGTCTTGCTCGATTTTGACGGCATCGACGTGTTCGGTGAGGCCAAGTCGTTTGCTCAAGCGCGTTACGTGAGTGTCGACGACCACACCGGTCGCCATTCCAAAAGCGGTGCCGAGAACGACATTAGCCGTCTTGCGACCGACGCCCGGGAGTGCGACGAGCGCGTTCAAGTCTTTCGGGATCTCGCCCTCGTGTCGTTCGACGAGCGCTTGGCTGGCGGCTTTGATATTCTTCGCTTTGTTCCGGAAGAACCCCGTGCTCTGGATCACCTTTTCGAGCGCTTTCGAAGGTGCTTTGGCCATTGCTTCCGCATCCGGCCACTTTCTGAACAACTCCGGCGTAACCATATTCACGCGCGCGTCGGTGCACTGGGCAGAGAGGATCGTCGCGATCAATAATTCGAAGGGCGTTTCATTCTCAAGCGCGCACGTTGCACCGGGGTAATCGGCTTTCAACCGCTCGATCACGCGGGCCGCTTGGGCGCGGCGTTTTGCCAGGCCGCCGAGGGACGAAGGCTTTGGTCTTTTGCCGGCGGATCCTGGTTTGCCGTTCGTATTGGTCTTGGCAACAGATTTCTTCGCTGCCGTTGTTCGTTTCGCGGTTGCCATGTTCCTAAAGCTCGCTTTCGGCAGCGCGGTCGCAAAGATAAATGTTCGGCTGTCCGAAGGAAGAGTGGAAAGTCGATCCAGCCGATCATTCGGCCCACTTTGGCCAATTGTGGAGCGCGGCGAATGCCTGTCAAGCCGCGCGGCCCGTCCTCAAGAACCGCCCTAAGATCGCATGAATCTTGACCTTACGAGCCGTTAATCCTAGACTTATTCAGTTGGTTGTGCGGCCCGTTGCGGAATTTCGCACCCAACTAACTCATTAAGGAATGTGGCGATGAATCAGGCCGATTTTCAAGCGAATACGCCTTACGCACGCTTCGGCGACGTGGCAATCAATGCATCGGCTGACGAGCGAAGGGTCTTCATCAAGAGGACGTACATTCATTTGATGCTGGCGATTTACGCGTTCGTCGCGTTCGAATGGCTGTTCTTTGCCATGGGGCTGGAGCAGCCGGCGTTGCAGTTCCTGGGCACGTCGAGATTTGCTTGGTTGATCGTTCTCGGCGGATTTATGGGAATTAGTTATCTCGCCAACAGCTGGGCTACGTCGAGCACGTCTCGAGGGATGCAATATGCAGGCTTGTCACTGTACGTGATCGCCGAGGCGCTCATTTTCGTGCCTCTGCTGGCGATCGCTCGACAGCAAACCGTTCAGGTGCAGGGCACCTCGATTGGCGTCATTCCGGCGGCGGCGATCACGACACTCGTTATCTTCGGCGGCCTTACAGCCTTCGTGTTTATCTCAAAGCAAGATTTTTCTTTTCTCGGCGCGTTTCTTGGTTTGGCCGGTTTTAGCGCGATCGCGCTCATCGTGGTGGCCATGCTCTTCGGTTTAAATGTCGGCATCTGGTTCGTCTGGGCCATGGTCGTTCTTGCGAGCGGCTACATCCTGTACGACACATCGAACGTTTTACATCGGTATCGGACCGATCAGTACGTGGCGGCATCTCTGGCTCTGTTTGCGTCGGTGGCGCTGCTGTTCTGGTATGTCCTGCAGCTGTTCATGCGTCGCGACTAACAATTGCGGTGTGTAGCAAACCGATGGCCGACAACGCGGACCAGTACGACCCGCTGTATTTGCAGGGAATTGCGTATTTCAACGCGTGTGAGTTCTTCGAAGCCCATGAGGTGTGGGAAGATTTGTGGAAGGGCTACAGCGGCGAATTGCGGTTGTTTTATAAGGGTTTGATTCAGGCGGCTGTGGCATTGCATCACTTCGGGAACGGAAATATCCGTGGCGCCCGCAAGGTGTACCGAAGCAGTCGGGCCTATTTGTCTGAGTATCAGCCGATGTGCGAAGGGCTCGAACTCGAAAAGTTTCTCGAAGAGTTCGATGTCTGCTTCGCCGAGGTGGCTGCGAACGATGAGCAGTTTCCGAACATCGAGTTGAATCCGGAGCTGATACCAGAGATTTGGCTTAATCCTCCGGTCGAATTGCCGCCGGTAGAAGTCGAGGGGTAATCGCGCGATGAATCCGTGGGACGTTACCGAGCTGAATTTTGATGTGAGCGCTTTCACGGGCCAGGCTCGGCTGTTTCCGCTGCCGAACCTGGTGCTTTATCCACACGTGATGCAACCGCTTCATATTTTTGAAGATCGATATCGCGAGATGCTCGAAGACGCGCTCGCGGGCGATCAACTCATCGCGATGGCGGTGCTGGAACCGGGTTGGGAAACCGATTACGAAAGCCGGCCGCCCGTGTCTCAATTCGCCTGTCTGGGAAAAGTGGTGACGCACTGTCGCACAGAAGATGGCCGCTACAACATGTTGTTGATGGGCGTCGGGCGCGTTCGCATCGTGCAGGAACTCGCCCCGCTGCGTTCATTCCGACAGGCTCGGGTTGAATTACTTGAGGATAGTTACGATTTCGCTTCTACCTGTGATAGAAAGCGGGTGCAGGACGAACTGATGGCGGCGTTTCAACGCCATCTTCCGAGCTCGTGCGAGCTCCCAGAACATCTTGAGAGCGTTCTTTCGAATGAGTTACCGCTGGGATTTCTTACCGATTTGGCGGCCTACGCGCTCACGCTCACGCCGGAGGTGAAACTGCAGCTGCTCGGGGAGTGCTGCGTGCGGAAACGCGCCGAAACGCTGCTCCGCGAGGTGAAAGGTTTTGCGCCCCAGCCCGCGAAGAAGTCGGCCCTCATTTTTCCGCCCGCGTTTAGCGATAACTGACCGGCGATCTGGTCGTTGAATAATCCTCTCGCTCCGCGAGAGGCAAATTCGTCTCGCCGAACGAGACGGCTACAATGATCGACGTTGCGGGTTGACCCTCCTCTCTGTCGCTTCGTAAGATCGAGTAAAGGCGCACGCTGCCCGCGCAGCGGCGATTTCATCGGATGGCCAAAAATACAACGACAGCAACTGAGCGAACGAGCGATATTGGTAGCATTTCGGGCGAGTTGTCCGATAGTGACGGCGCGCCGAAAAAGGTCGATGTCGATTTACCACGAATCGAGCGGGCAGTGCGCGAAATTCTGGCCGCTGTCGGCGAAAACCCTGACCGCGAAGGGTTGAAAGAAACTCCAGCCCGCGTCGCCCGCATGTACGCTGAGCTCTTTTCCGGCCTGCACGACGAGCCGCAGCTTCATTTGCGGAAGTTCTTCACCGAAAAATACGACGAAATGGTGCTGGTTCGCGACATCAGCTTCAACAGCATGTGCGAGCACCATCTGCTCCCGTTCACGGGCGTCGCGCACATCGGCTACGTGCCAAACGGCAAAGTCGTAGGATTGAGCAAGCTGGCTCGTGTCGTCGAAAGCGTTTCGCACCGACCGCAGGTACAGGAGCGAATGACCGAGGAGATTGCCAATTTGCTAATTCACGAGCTCGACGTCAAAGGCGTCGCCGTGGTCATCGAAGCATCGCACTCGTGCATGACAGTCCGCGGCGTGCGAAAGCCGGGCAGCATCTGCGTCACATCTGCGATGAAAGGGCTATTCCGTTCGAACCTCTCCAGCCGATCGGAAGTGATGACGCTCATCTACGGTGATCGGCGTTGACCCTTTATGGAGATTCTGCCGCAGTTTCTCTTGCGCCTGGCATTTGGGCTAGCCGTCGGAATGGCGATCACTTCGCCGCGAAAAGTTTCCAGCGGATTCTTTCGCAATCATTTGTATGTGACGCTAGGACTCACCACGCTCGCGGCGCTGGTACTTTCGCAAGTGGGTGGGATATCGGCCGGACTCGCAACCGTAGCGGCCGTTTTAAGCTTTCTAGGGGCCGCGGCTTGGCTCTATGAATGCCAAGGCATGGGCCGCGCTTTAATCGTGGCTATCGCGGGCTTCTCCTTGGCGGCAGGTTGGGCTGCCACGTCGCCCGATCTATTTCACGCAGTTGCCTTCGTCACGTCGGGCCTCGTTTTGGGTGGAGTTTTCACTTGCATGCTCCTCGGCCACTGGTATCTCAATGCGCCCGGAATGGAGCTCGCGCCGCTACGGCGACTGATCGTCATGGCCGCCATCGCGGTCGCTCTTCAAATGTTGGTGGCTGGAAGCGGCCTCGGCCTCGAAGCATCGCACCGGACGAGCGTCGGAATCGACTGGCTTCTGTTCATCGCCCTGCGCTGGTTGTTCGGTCTATTCGGCGTGTTGGGATTGCTTTGGATGGCGTGGCAAACGCTCAAGATTCCCAATACGCAAAGCGCCACCGGCATTTTGTACGTCGCCGTAATTGGCGTATTCATCGGCGAATTGACCGGCTTACTACTGTCGGCTGAGTCTGCGTTTCCCCTATAATTGAGTGGCGTTCGGAATTCTTCGGCATATTTTGCATCTTTCGGGGTGCGCCAGTTGTCTCGATGAACATTACGTATCACTGTCCGGCCTGCAAAACTTCCGTTCGGGATGAGATTTCGAGCGCGACCAAGTCGCTCGAATGCGCGGAATGTCACGCTCAAGTCGCGATTCCCGAGAACGCGATCAGCGGCGACCGGTTGAATCGCTGCCTCGTGTGCCCCAGTGTCGATCTGTTCGCTCGTAAAGACTTTCCGCAACGGCTTGGTGTTGTGCTGGTGATCATCGGATTCGTCGGCAGCAGTATCGCCTGGGCTAACTATCAGGTGTTTTGGACATTTGCAATTCTATTTGCGACGGCGTTCATTGATCTCTTGCTCTACGTGTTCATGGGAGAATCCCTAACTTGTTATCGTTGCGGCGCTCAGTATCGCGGCTTTGACGGCATTGAAATCCACGGCGGATTTGATTTGGAAACCCACGAGCGTTACCGACAACTCGCAGCGCGGATTAAGAACTCGCCTCCATTACAACCAACGAGCGCTGCAAAGTGAAAAGTTAACCACGAAGACACAAAGAACACGAAGAGTCGAGAAGTTTAACATGCATTTCTTTGTTTCCTTCGTGCCTTCGTGGCGGAATAATCGCCTCATCTAAAGATGGATCCAGAACAGCAGCGAATCGAGGAAGATCTCCGCGGTCTGCTGCAAGGCGATGTCCGCTGCGATGACATTTTCACTCAGCTCTATGCAAGCGACGCGAGCATTTACGAACTGCGGCCCCTTGGCGTCGTGCGCCCGCGCACACTAGCCGACGTCGTGTCTACAGTCCGCTATGCGGCGGAAAATCATCTTTCGATTCATGCCCGCGGTGCGGGTTCCGGCCTCGCCGGCGAGTCGCTGGGCCGTGGCCTGGTGATGGACTTTTCCCGTTATTTCCGCCGCATCGTCGCCGACGACGGCGGCCGCGTGCGCGTTCAACCGGGCGTCGTCCATGACTCATTGAATCGCTACCTCGGGCGAACGGGGCGATTGTTCGGTCCCGACCCGGCGATGCGAAGCGTCACGACGATGGGCAGCGTCGTTTCGATCGATTCGGGTGGCAGCCATTGGCCTCGGTACGGATCAGCGCGGAGCCACGTCGAAGCGTTGCAAGTCGTTTTGGCAGATGGCACACCGTTGCGAGTAGGGCGGCATCCCGTGGCGCCCGTGTCGGCTTCAGATTCGCAAACCACCGCTGATGACGATGCGTTGTTACGGAATCTAGTTCAATCGGTCGCTGGATTAGTCGAGCGGCATCGGCGGACGATCGACGATCGCCGCCCACGCAGCGCGGTGAATCGAAGCGGTTACCGACTCGACGACGTGCTCGTCGACCGTCAACTCGACCTGGCCAAACTCCTTGTTGGAAGCGAAGGCACGCTCGCGCTGATTACAGAAGCCACGCTCACGGTGGATCCACTGCCCGCGCATCGCGGGTGCGCGCTGCTGCTCTTCGAAAGCCTCGATCGAGCAGCCCATGCCGCACTGGAAATTTCAAAAACGGACCCAGCGGCTTGCGACTTGATGGACCGTCGCCATCTCAGCCTGGCCCGCGAAACCGATGTGCGCTACGAGTTGCTGATCCCCGGCGAAACGGAAGCGATGCTGCTCGTGGAGTATCATGCCGATAACAGCGAGGACTTGCGCGACCGCCTCGACGCATTGGTCGAACAAGTTCAATACCGCAACGGCTGGGCGGCGGCCTCCTTTGTGGCGGAAGATGAAGCCGACTTCCAACTTTATTGGGGATTGGCACAACGATTCGTGCCGACTTTGTATCGCACGCACGGCTCTTCGCGGCCGACGCCCTGCATTGAAGACATCGCCGTTCCCGTCGACGGGCTTCCGGTGTTTTTGCGGCATTTACAAGATACGCTGAAGCGTCTGCAGGTTACGGCATCGGTGTTTGGTCACGCTGCCCAGGGGCAGCTGCACATTCGTCCGTTTCTCGATCTGGGCAATCCGAATGATGTCCGCACGATGGAAGAGCTGGCCGCCGAACTCTATGAACAAGTTTGGCGGCTGCGCGGCACAATCAGCGGCGAGCATGGGGATGGCTTGAGCCGCACGCCATTTCTGGCCAGGCAATACGGGCCGTTAGTTAACGTCTTTCGCGAGCTCAAGCGAATCTTCGATCCGCAGAACCTGCTGAATCCGGGAAAAATAGTGCCGGTCGCCCCCGCGCGAATGACGCAGAATATGCGGACGAACCCGGGGTCTGAAATGCCCCTGTCGACCGTGTCGGTTGAGCCTATCGGCGCGGTGTCGGACAACGGCGCGCAGCGCAAGCCCTTGGAACTTCAGTTGGCGTGGAGCGAAGACGAAATGGCCGCGACGGCGAAGATTTGCAACGGCTGCGGCGCGTGCCGATCGACATCGCCCGAAGTGCGCATGTGCCCGATTTTTCGCGCGAATCCGCGCGAGGAGGCTTCGCCGCGAGCTAAAGCAAACCTTATTCGCGGCCTGCTGGCCAATCAATTGCCGGAAAACACGCTGCTTCAAGACGATTGCAAGGCCATTGCGGACCTCTGTGTGCATTGCCACATGTGCCGGCTTGAATGCCCGGCAAACGTCGATGTTCCCAAGCTGATGATGGAAGCAAAGGCAGACTACGTTCGGACCAACGGGTTGTCGTTGCATGAATGGTGCCTCACGCGGATCGACTTGCTGGCTTCGATCGCCGGTCGATTTGCCGGAATTGCAAATTGGGCGTTGGCAAATATCCAGATGCGTTGGCTGATTGAGAAAGCAACCGGTATCGCGCAGGCTCGTAAGCTGCCGCGCCTTGCTCGCCGAAGCTTTCTGCAGCAATCCTCACTGAAGCGGCTCAATCATCCGCCACGAACGTCGGGCGAAAAGATCTTATATTTCGTCGATACGTATGCGAACCATTTCGACACCCAACTTGGCGATGCGCTTATCGCCGTCATGCGGCACAACGGAATTGCCGTATTCGTCCGAAATGATCAGGCGCAGGCCGGTATGCCGATGATTGCTGCCGGCGCGCTCGACGCCGCGCGGGCTGTTGCGGCTCACAATGTGTCGGTGCTCGCGGAAGCAGTGCGGCAAGGCTACACGATCGTAGCCACCGAGCCTTCCGCCGTACTCGCGTTGACCCACGAGTATCCTGCGATCTTAGAACACGATGAAGACGCGATCGCCGTTTCCCAGCATACACAGGAGGCTTGCCACTACTTGCTGCAGCTTCATCAGCGTGGCCGACTTAAGCTCGATTTCCAACCGCAGCGCGTTTCGGTCGGATACCACGTGCCTTGTCATCTGCGAGCGCTCGGCGTCGGGGCCCCAGCCGAGAATTTGCTCCGCCTCATCCCAGGATTGCGCGTTCAGCGACTCGAAAAGGGTTGCAGCGGAATCGCGGGTTTATGGGGCGTCAATCGTGACAACTACCGGGCCAGCTTGCGCGCCGGGCTCGAGCTGATGTCGACCGCGCGCGATGGACCTTTTCAAATTGGGGCAACGGAATGCAGTACCTGTAAGATGCAAATGGAACAGGGGAGCACGCGGCCGACCATCCACCCAATTAAGTTATTGGCGTTGTCCTACGGATTGATGCCTGAAATCGCTGCCTTAGTGCGCTCAACCGGGGCGCCATTGATAGTAACATGAACATTCGCGTCAAACTGTTCGCAGCGGCGAAGGCGTCGGCGCGATGTGGTGTGCTGACAGCAATCGCCACGCTCGATTCTTTCAGCGGTACGGCTCCCAAGCGATGTACGATAATGCATTCTATCACAGGCCACCGGCGACGGGCCTCGGCTTCGAGCTCCG
>DATBAY010000348.1:0-6060 GCA_036271295.1 Lacipirellulaceae bacterium
TTTCACACGGCAGAGGTCACTGGTTCGAGTCCAGTGTCGCCCATTGGATCCCAATTCTTGAAACGTCTTTATGGGCGACGACAGGGCGAACACGTGAATGCTGTTGACCCGGTTGTTGAGCGATTGCAACGCCAACAAAGCCCGAGCTGTGACCGGCAGTCGGTACAAACGGTGATAACGCGGCAGGCGGTTTTATTTTGATCGCCCACGTTCGATTTCATCTACCAGCTCATCGGCGCCGTACACCTTTCGAAGCGCCTCCAAGATTGCGCTCGAATGTACGCTCACGGCGCGGGCCTGCTTATCGGTGTAAGTGAAATTCAGCACCAGCGATTGAATGTTGCCGTCGAAGATAATTCCGACGTATTCGCCCGCTTTGTTGATCACGGGACTGCCGCTATTGCCGCCGATAATATCGGCAGTGCTAACGAAGTTAAACGGTGTGTCCTGGTCGAGCGGCTTTTTAGGTTGCAGCCAGCTTTGCGGCAACGCGAACGGCGGCTTGGCGCCGTGCACATCGGAGTGCCGGAATGTGCCGCCGATCGTGGTCCACGGCGGGATCGTTTTGCCGTCCTCGACGTAACCTTTCACCTGCCCGAATGCGAGGCGGAGTGTAAACGTGGCATCGGGATACGTGGTGGCTCCCTCGATGGCGAACTTCGCGCTCGCGATTTTGGCGTAGGCCTGCTTCAGCGGTTCGTCGACCTTTTCTTCGTAGGTCTTTCGTACCTCGCGCGCGGGCGGGTCGATCAGCCGCGCTAGTTGAATCATCGGATCATCGGACTTCTCGATTCCGGATCGGCCGGCTTTGGCTAGCTCTTTGCGATAAGCGACGTCTTTCAAGTGGGTGCCGTGCACGAGCTCATCAGCCCGGCCTTGCGGTGAGCGACCGTTGAGCGCTTTGCGTACCCACTGGTTATCAGCCCCGGCCTGCTCCATGAACACGCTCAACGAATCGCCCAGCTTGGCCGAGTCCAGATCGTCATAGATGGGAGCTTCCGAGAACAGCTGTTGTTCGAGCGATTCGCGATTCGATGCTCGATACTCGCGCAGCCGATCGGCATTCGGCTTTGCGTCCTCGTCGGCCATCCGCACCAGCTGACGGGCGATGTTGAACAATTCGCTGTTGAATGCGGTTCCCTGCTCCAAGAGCGCCCAATCGGTGTAGATTCGATTCCACTCGTCGATGGCGGTGGAAACGTCGTCCCAGGCCTTCGCGTCGTCCTTCAGATCGGGCTTTTTCGAGATTGCCTCGCGCAGCTTTTTCTCTTCCTTCCGTTTGCTGTCCATGATTGCCGGATCCTGCAGCCCGGCGAATGCGGCGAGCCGCGCTTTACGGGCGTTTTGCAGTCCGAACAATTCGTCTTTGGCTCGTCGCGCGTTTTCCAAACTGCGTTGGCTGTAAGAGCTCAGCAGCACTTCGCGGCGGAAAATGGTTCGCAACGACGAAGGGTAATTTCGGTCGCGTAAGAATTCCAAATGGTGGACCGTATCGAGGCGGTCGGTATGACCCGGATTCCCGACCACGAAGACCAGCTCATTTTCGCCGGCCCCGGCTTTGCTCCACGGTAAGTAGTGTTCAACCTTCGCCGGTTTGCCGTCCTCGTAGACGTGGAAGAAGCAGATGTCCAAATCGTAGCGCGGGTACTCGAAGTTATCCGGGTCCCCACCGAAGAAGGCAATATCCTGCTCCGGCGCGAATACGAGTCGCACGTCAGTGTACTTTTTGTAGCGATACAAATGGTATTCGCCGCCGTGGTACAGGGTGATCACATCGCTACGCAGCTTGGTCGCGTCGAGCGACTCCTTTTCGATGGTGTTCATTACTGCCCGCCGCGCCTTGAGAGCCTCGGCCTGATTCATATCTGACTTCACCGCGGCGTTCACGCGAGCCGTCACATCTTCGGTGCTCTCGAGCACGTTCAATTCCAAATCGACGCATTTGATTTCTTCATCGCGCGACTTCGCATGAAAGCCCTTCGCGACCAGGTCGTTGTCTGGTGTACTTAGTTTTTGCAGTGCATCGGCGCCCACATGATGATTGGTGATCACTAATCCTTCGGAAGAAACGAACGCCCCGCTGCCGCCACTGTTGAATCGCACGGCCGACTGCTGGAGCTTCTTAAGCCACGCATCGGTAGGCTCAAAGTTGTAGTGCTCCTTGAGCCATTTTTTGGGCGGGTTGGAGAATAGCCACATCCCCTCATCGGCGGACGTAATGGACGAAGTGAGCAACAAAGAGACTCCCAACATGACGGCCGCAGATAGTTGCAAAGATTTCATGATGCGTTTGCTTTCTCCTGGCCACGAACCAAGTTAGATCTTTCGTAAATTGCCGAATGGTATCGGGACGTTGGTGCGATTATCCGTTTTGGCCGCCGAGAAGACAAGAAACGGCGTAGCCAGCCACTGCAACTTGCCAATTTAGGGACTCTAACAAACCCCCCTCTCCCCCAGGGAGAGGGCCGGGGGTGAGGGTGCCTTAAAATCGGCATTGTTAGAGTCCCTTAAAGTGTTTGCGAACCGACCGCGACCTGCGGCTTTTTAGACTTCTCATTCGGGCGAATCGCCTCAACGAGGTGATATCCCTTTCGTTCGCTGATCGTTACATTTTCGAAAAGCTGCGGCATCGTTTCGTTGTACCAGTCGATCCGCTTCGTAACGACCAGAATTCGTCCACCGGGGCGCAAGGCATCGTGCCCAGCGACCAGGAAGTGACTGGCGATGCGAAATTCAGAATAGTACGGCGGATTAGCAAGCACTAGATCGTACTGTCCAGCGTTGGCGACGTTGCCGGCGGCATTCAACTCGACGGTGATGTTCGGCAATTCGTTGAGCAGTGCGCCGCGCTCGGCGCATTCAACCGCGCGGGCGTTTGAATCGACGGCGTGAACGACGACGCCCGGACCATGGCAAGCTGCCGCGAGTGCGACCGTCCCCGCGCCGCAGCCGATATCGAGCACTCGAGCACCGGGGTCGATTTTCATCTCGTCGATGAGTCGCCGCGCGCCTGTATCTATGTGCCGGTGCGAAAAGACACCCGGGCGACTCAACGCACGAATTAGTCGCCCGCGGTCATTAAATGCAAATTCGCAACCGTAGTTTTTGATCTTTTTTAAAGGATCCGTTTTCGTACCGACGTAGAGCACTCCTTTGGTGTAAGCGCGGCGCTCGAGCTTGCGGAAGATTTTGGCGAGAACTTCTTGCAGCCACTTATCACGGCGATTTTCCGTCGCCACATACATCTGGCCGCCCCGGCGCAAGCGCTCGTGGCCAGTTTGGATGAGATCGCGTGTGAGTTCCGCCTCGCCGGCAGAAGAAAACGGAAAGGCGACAACGTCGGCTTCGACCTCGGGAAAATCCGTCGCGCACTCGATGCTCACATTGGGCGGCAGCTCAGGCCAGTGATCTACGGCCAGCGATGCGCGGTACAGGTCGAGATACGTGCAAGAAACGCGCGCTTCTGGCAACGCGTTGCCCGCCGCGATCGCAAACTGAGCGAGCCCAGCCGACGTGCACAGGACGCTCCGACCGGACATCTCCGGAACAGCGTCAATGAGCAGCGATTCCTGCGCGTACGGACGCACTTCACGCGGCTCTTTGGTCTGGGAGCGACTGCGATTCATTTTCTGTCGCAGGGGGACGGTCGCTGCCACTTCCTGAGCCATTCAAGTTGCGCGGGTCTTGCTGGCCATGGCCGTTTGAATCGCACGCTGCAAGTCTTCGGTTCTAGCGGGCTTCGTGATTCGAGCAACCACGGGCTCCACTTCGAGCACGACCTGCCGGGCATCTGGGTGCCCGGAAACGAGAATCACCGGAATCCCTTTTTCAGAAATGATTTCCGCGGCGGCGAGGCCATCGATCACCGGCATATCGAGGTCGACAAACGCCACGTCCACTTCCATTTGAACGCACTGCTCGACGAGTTCCTCGCCGTTGCTGACGGCACACACGACCTTGTGCCCGAGGCATTCAAGTAGCTTAACGAACGTGGTGCGAACGTCTGGTTCGTCCTCTGCTACCGCGATACGAATTTGTTGTCCATCATGTGCCATACTTCTCTCCGATGCAAAATCATGTGAAGCAAGAGCAAGCTGGCTACACCGCACCTTATTGTACGCCAGAAGCGACAAATGGTCGAAAGCGCCAAATTGTCTGCCAAAATGCAGCAGTTGCTTTCAAGGCGCGCGACTTTGCAATTCCACTATTATCCCCTCTTGGGGCCGCAGTTCAATTGCCCCCTCGACGATTTGCTGATCGCGATCCAGACAGGTCGACAACGCGACCTTTCCGCTTACATTGCCGTTGCTGAATTTAACGGCAGACGTGCCGAAGTTCAGAGCCACGAGGAACGCTTGGGCGCTCGCGGCTTCACGGCGAAACACCAACAAATCGCCGTCGGCGGGCACGGCCTTGAATGATCCCACAGCCAATGCCGGTTCGCGGCGCCGCAGTTCAATCAGGTGACGATACAGCGCAAGCAAAGAATTCGGATCACTTTTGGCGGCGTCGACGTTAATAGCCTCCACATCATCGGCTACGGGCAACCAAGGGGCGCCGGTTGTAAAACCGGCTTTTTTCTCCGCGGCCCATTGCATCGGAGTGCGCTCCGGATCGCGGCCATGCCCCAAGCCGGGGACATTCTTCTCGAATGGATCTTGAACTCGATCGGGCGGAATTGGCACATTGTGCATGCCGATTTCATCGCCGTAGTACAACGTTGGGGTACCGCGCAGCGTGAGAAGCAGCATCGCGGCAATTCGTGCTTGCTCTTTGCCGATCCGGCTGATGAGGCGCGGATTATCGTGATTGCCGAGCACCCAGTTCGGCCAGCCGTGAGCGGGCAGCAGTCCTTCGTAGCGGTTGACGGCGTCTGCAATCGCGCGGGCATGCCACAGGGTTTCAATTAACTGAAAATTGAACGGCAGGTTGACGCCCGCGTGTTCCGAACCGTAGTACGTGACGAGCCGTTCCACCGGTAGGTAGATCTCGCCGACCATCATGCGTTCGTCGTACTCGTCGAGCACGGTGCGCATGCGGCCGATGATATCGTGCACCTCAGGCCGGTCGGTGTTATACGTAGCCAATAGCTTGCGATGCGGCGCCCACGTTGGTTGGTACTTCGGATCGGGATCGTTATCTCGAAACTGATCGTCTTTGACGATGTGCCAAATTACATCGACACGAAAGCCGTCCACGCTGCGATCGAGCCAGAAGCGCAGCACATTGAGCATGGCGTCTTGGACCTCTGGATTTCGCCAGTTGAGGTCGGGCTGCTCTTTCAAAAAGGCGTGATAGAAATACTGACCGGTTTGCTCATCGAATTGCCACGCGCTTCCGCCGAAGTTGCTAAGCCAGTTGTTGGGTTCGCTGCCGTCCGGCTTTGGGTCGCGCCAAATGTACCAGTTGCGTTTCGAGTTATCGCGAGACGAACGCGATTCCTTAAACCAAGGGTGCTCGTCGGAGGTGTGATTCGGGACGAAATCGAGCAGTAGCTTCATGCCGCGGCGATGAACCTCGCCAATCAAACGGTCGAAATCTGCGAGGCTGCCGAATAACGGGTCGACATCTGTGTAATTGGAAATGTCGTAGCCGAAGTCGGCCATCGGCGACGGATAGATTGGCGAAAGCCAGACGGCATCGACACCGAGCCATTCAAGATAATCGAGCCGCGAGACGATGCCGGGCAAGTCACCGACGCCGTCGCCATTCGAGTCTTGAAAAGAGCGCGGGTAGATCTGGTAGATCACACCGCGCTGCCACCACAAATACTTTTGGCCCATGGACCGCTCCTTCTGAGGGGCGTCGAGAGCGAATAGTGTGCCAGCTTGACGGAGGCGTTTCCACCTACTCTTTGTCCAACTTTTCCGCAGCTTCGACGGCGGCAGGTAGGCTCTTATCGGCCACGCCGATTGCTCCGCGACCTTCGCGAAGGCGATCCTTGACATCCTCGCGGACGTCGTCGACATCGGCTTCCCAAACGCGATTTTTCTCCTCCGGCGTCAGCGGCTTTAGGGGCCTTATCACACGCAGGCCGACTGCGGTCGCAGGCTCTTCCGT
>DATBAY010000349.1:0-14624 GCA_036271295.1 Lacipirellulaceae bacterium
GCCGGAGTCTTCCGCCAGCGTCCGGACATCGACGATTTTTTGGGCCGAGACATGACTCAGATCGAACGGCTCATTGTACGGGGCCAACGTAAACGGAGCGATTTCGACGCCCGTGTAGCCGAGTTTGCGGATTGTGGAAAATGTGTCGGCGAATGGGCGATTGCCGAATGTTTCGTTGCAGATTGCGAACTTCATTACAGACCTGATTGGGCGGCCAGCGGGTTGCGAGTTGGCCACCGTTTTACCATATTGAGGTTCTCGTTTCATCACACCGGCCGCTCGCGGCCAGCCTTCCTAAATCACGGCTCATCTCATGTCGGTTGAATCGGAACTCGCGACGACTCGGACGCTCGACGTAGGCAAAATTCATCAGGGCGATTGCATCGAGCTGATGCGAAAAATCGAAAGCGGCACAATCGATCTCGTGTTCGCCGATCCGCCCTTCAACATCGGATATGAGTACGACGAATATCACGACCGACAAGCCGATGAGGAGTACATCGAGTGGTCGCGGCAGTGGATGGAAGAAGTCCATCGTGTGCTCAAGCCGGGCGGTACGTTCTGGCTCTCTATTGGCGATGAGTACGCCGCGGAACTAAAGGTTGACGCCGAGCACAAGATCGGTTTCAGCCCGCGCAGCTGGGTCGTGTGGTACTACACGTTTGGTGTGAACTGCACCAAGAAATTCTCTCGTTCGCACGTACATCTGTTTCACTTCGTAAAGGACGAAGCCAACTTCACGTTCAATGCGGAGGATCCGCAAATTCGCGTGCCGTCTGCCCGGGCGCTCGTATACGCAGACAAGCGCGCCAATCCAGCCGGGCGTTTGCCCGATGACACCTGGGTGCTTCGTCCTCAAGATTTGCCGGCCGGATTTCAGCCGACGGACGACACGTGGTATTACGCGCGGGTCGCCGGCACGTTCAAGGAGCGGCAGGGCTTCCATGGTTGCCAGATGCCAGAGCAACTGCTGGGACGTATCATTCGCGTGAGTAGCAATCCGGGCGACACGGTGCTCGATCCGTTTGCGGGCAGCGGCACAACGCTCGCTGTCGCCAAGAAGCTTGGCCGCAAGTGGATGGGCTGCGAGCTCTCGGAAGAGTACGTTCGAGCCGCTACGGAAAGAATTGGGGCTATCGAATCGGGGGTAGCGCTGGACGGGGCCGCCGATCCAATTGCGAGCGCTCCCTCGACGGCGAACGGCCGCCAGCTGAGCATCGCCGGATTCGCCGCGACGCAGGAATTGATAGAGAAGCCGAGTGCTAGTGACGAAAAACAATCCGCTATTCGAGAAAAAGTCGCTTCGCGAAGGTCGGCGACAGTCACAGAGGCTGCGACGCCAAAGACGATCAAGCGCGAACTTCGAGATGTGGTTCGCGACGCAATCGTGGATTCGTTTTACGCGGTGAACGAAGGCGCCTCGATCGATTGGCTGCTTGCCGATCCCGCATTGCAAAGCGAGTTTCACGATAGGTGCCGAGAGTGCGGCCTCATTGGCAGTCCGTTCGATTGGAATCGCGAATTGTTGCGTTTTCGCAAAACTGGCGAGTTCCCGAAACGCGGCCAGCTCAAAAAAGTTCACGTCACCGATGAGGAACTCGATTCCTACAGCTTTGCCGCCGAAATCGCGTGGCGCATGACCAGCCACAAGTTCGATGGCTCATCGCTCGATGGAATTTTCTGCGATCCAGTGAAGGCGGCCTTCTTCGACCGCGCGGCGCGGCGCGTTGGCCCCGGCTTTTCTGCGGCCCAGTATCGTTGGGGCGCACTGCGGTTACGCAAGGCAAGCCGTGAACTAGTTAATGAGGTAAAGCAGTATCATTTCGTGTTTGCGAAGCGTGATTTCACTCGTTTCCAATTGTGGAAAGGATTCAAACCCAAACGATTGAACGGTGCGCCGGGCCTGTACTTGCTGCGAGATCTGGACAAGCAGCCGCTGTTTATCGGCAACACGCTCGACCTGGGCGAGCGACTGGCACGACATATTGCATGCTCGGCAGTTTCCGAGGAAGTGGCGCACGTCTCATTTATCAGCGGTGCGGATTTACCCAGCGCTGAATATCGCGACGCGTTCAAAGAGGACCTTGTCCGCCGTCACTCGCCGCGATGGAACGTTAATTTGGTGGGATTAAGTTCGACAAGCGTCGAATAGCGTCCATCCGTGTTACAGCGGCACGAACTGTCGGTTCGCTTCGTCGTAAGCTCGCACGTTGCCGTTGACGAAGTCGTACACCCAGCCGTGCAGGTTGATGTGGTTGATATTCAGCGCAGCCGCCACGCTCGGATGTGCTCGCAGGTTTTCTAGCTGCACGACCACGTTAGCGTCGACCGCACAGTCGAGTTCATTTTCGCCGCCGAGCCAGCCGTTGCGGGCGAGCACTTCCTGAACCGGGTCGGCATGGTGATGCAGCCAGTCGGCGACGTGCGGCATGTTTGTCAGCGACTCGGGGTGGAGCAGGCCGCGCATCGCGCCGCAGCCAGAGTGGCCGCACACAATGATGTTGGGCACTTTCAGCGCAACGACGGCGAATTCGATCGTGGCAGTCACGCCGCCGACGAGGCCGTCAAACTTCGGCACGATGTTGCCGGCGTTGCGCAGCACAAATAGCTGTCCCGGCTGCGCATTCATGAACAGGAAAGGGTCGACGCGCGAATCGCTGCAAGTAATAACGAGCGCCTCGGGTGACTGACCCTTGGCAAGCTTATCGAAAAGTTCAGCGTAATGTGGAAAGACCTTGCGCTGGAAAGTCCGCACGCCGTCGATGATTTCTTGCATGATGCGATTCGATAGTTTGGTTAGTTGACGCTGGCAGCCGCTTGTTGCCGGGCGATTGCGAGATTCTCGCTCTGCACCAATTGGCCACAAGCCGCGGCGATATCGGCGCCAAGCGAATAACGAATCGTGGTAACAAAGCCCGCGTCGCGAACGATCGAGGCAAAGGCATCGCGCTCGGAGCGTTCCGTCGTTCGCAACGCTGGCGTCGCTGAAATGGGATTATACGGGATCAGATTGACGTGCACATTAAGTCCATCGAGCCAGGCAGCCAATTCGCGGGCATCGGCGGCGGAATCATTTACGCCGGCGAGCATCAGATACTCGATCATCACGGTATTTTGCTGGATTTGATTCACTTGGGCTACCGCTACTCGCAACTCGTCCAGCTTGAATTTCGCGGCCAGCGGGATCAATCGCTCGCGGACGCCTTGGCGAGCGCTGTGCAGACTCAGCGCGAGATTGATATTCGGAAATCGGCGAGCGCAGCGGGTCATGGCATCGGGAATGCCGACGGTGGAGATGAGAATATATCGAGAAGCATGATGAAATAGCTCCGGCGAGAGGAGCGAGTGTACCGCGTCGTAAACGGCTGCCTCATTGTGAAAGGGCTCGCCCATGCCCATGAACACGATGTTTCGAGCTTTCCGCTGCTCCGCCTGAAGCCGTTCGTTCGCGAGCACAATTTGATCGAGGATTTCTGAAGTCGACAAGCTTTTGGCAACGCCCATTTGGCCCGTGGCACAAAATCCGCATGCGGCTGCGCACCCTACCTGCGATGACAGGCAAAGCGATACGCGGCCGGTGCCTGTGCGCATGATTACCGTCTCGATCATGTAGCCGGCAGAAGTCCGCAAAACGAGTTTCGTCGCGCCGTCGATCTCTGAGTCGCGAGCTTCGGCAATTGACAGTGGATGGAATTGCACCCGCGCGGCGAATTCCTCGCGCACTTCTGCGGGCAGTTCATCAACCGCCGCCTCGGCGCCGAGAAACTTTTTGAAGAAAGCAGTCCGCAGCGCACGGAGTCGGCGCGGATCGAATTTCAGTTCTGCGCGAATTCGATCGACGGCGGCCGTTTCGTAGATGCTTGTCGGCGCGGGCATTATTCCAATACTATCTTATGCGTGGCGCCGAGCGTCTCTTGCACATACCGCGGCACGGCGTACCCCGGTAATTTTGTCCGCAGTTCTTCGATGATTCTCCGGCCGACGGCAATCGGAACTTCGAAGTGCGCGGCGCCGGCGACACGATCGAGCTGGTGCAAATAGTAAGGTGTGACCCGCAGCTCGACCAGTCGCTCGCAAAGCGCCGTTTGGGCTTCCGCTGAATCATTGACGCCGCGCAGCAGTACAGCCTGATTCAGTAATACGGTGCGAGTCTTCGCCAGCTCAGCGACGCCATTCGCAACATTCGCGTCCAACTCGTTTGCATGGTTCGCGTGGAGCACCACGATCGGGGTGAGACTTGAATCCGCAATTATCCTTAAGAATTCACCTGTCACACGCTGCGGGATCACGATTGGCAAACGAGTGTGTATTCGCAAGCGGCGCAAGTGCGAAATCGATTGGAGCCGTTCGACAATCGCCGCCAGCGTGGAATCGACGAGCGTAAGTGGATCGCCGCCGCTGAGAATGATTTCGGTGAGCGAGCTGTCGTTTTCGATTTCGGCGAACGCCGGTTCCCACGCCGCAAGCGACCGAGGCGTTTCCTCGTAGGGGAAGTGGCGGCGGAAACAATATCGGCAATGGATTGCGCACGAACCGGTGGCGATCAGCAGTGCTCGACCGCGGTACTTGTGAATCAAGCCGGGTTGCCGTTTCGCGTCTTCGTCGCCAACGGGATCAGAAACGAATCCGGGGACGTCGGTAGTTTCATCCTCAATCGGCAGCACTTGTCGCAGCAGAGGATCCGCGGGATCGCCTGGCCGCATGCGAGCGACAAATTCGCGCGGGGCGAACAGGGGAAACTGTGAGACCGCTTTTTTTGCTGCCGCCGCGTATTTCTCCGGCAAATCAAGAAGCCGGCTTAATTCCACCGGGTCACGTACCGCCAGCTTCATCGACTCCTGCCAGGAAGCTGGCGGCGACTCGAATCTGGGGCGGACAATGCGTGACGGCGTGGATAGAATGGTCATCTCAATTTAGCTATTAGCTGTTAGCCATTAGCTGTCGGCCGCGGGACAAGAAATCGTCTCTGGCAATCAGCTAATGGCTAAGGGCTAATGGCTATCTTCTTAAATGCAACATACCAAGCAGGAATAGGAAAGACCAACCGTGGGTACTTACAACACGAGTGATTTTCGCAAGGGCATCAAGATCCAAATCGACGGCGTGCCGTACCTAATGGTCGAAATGAACTTTCGCAAGCCGGGTAAGGGCAACGCGCTCTACGAATGCAAAATGAAGAATTTGGTGAAAGGCACGATGCTCGAGCGCACCTACCGCGCTGGCCAGACGCTGGAAGAAGCCGACGTCACGGAATTCGCCGCCCAGTTTTTGTACCGCCAGCAAGATACGTTCGTTTTCATGAATAACGAATCGTATGAGCAATACGAGCTCTCGAAAGAGCAGGTGGGCGATGCGTGGCAATTCCTGAAGGATGGTATGGAATGCTCGATGATGGTGTACAACAACAATCCGCTCACCGTCACGCCGCCGAATCATGTGATTCTTAAAGTCGAGTACGCCGAACCCGCGGCCCGCGGTAACACGGCGACCAACGTCCGTAAGCCAGTGAAATTGGAAACCGGCGCGGAAATTCCCGCTCCCGCCTTCGTCAACACCGGCGACTATTTGCGAATCGATACCCGCACGGGCGAGTACATTGAGCGCGCCAACGCACCGGAGTAAGTTCCAGGCGACCGGCTGTAAACTTGTCGAATATGCTGCAATAATTGCCAGCCGGCGGCGAATTATCCGTAGTGCGTTTACCGAGACGCTTGCGATTGGCGGCGTTTTCAGCGTAGAACTACTACGTTGTAACCAACCGTAATTGGCCACTACCGATTGTCTTGGTCGATAATCGGTGCTTGCTCTAAAAGCTCAGCTGCAGTTCGTTCCTAATCCAGGAGTTGTTCGATGACCACGACGTTGATCGTGCTTGCGAGTTTGGCGTTTGTCGCATTCATCGCCGTGTTGTGGGGCGTGGGCATCTACAATCGGTTGGTGACGCTCAAGAATCGTTACTTGAACGCCTTCTCGCAAATCGAAGTGCAACTGAAGCGTCGGTACGATTTGATTCCCAACTTGGTGGAAACCGTCAAAGGCTACATGGCCCACGAGCGCGGCACGCTCGAAGCGGTCATTTCCGCCCGGAACAAAGCCGTTAGTGGATTGGAACGTGCGTCCGCGAACCCCGGCGATCCCGCTGCGATGCAGGCCCTCTCCAGTGCGGAGCAAGGGCTGGGTGGCGCGCTCGGCCGGTTGTTCGCCCTCTCGGAAGCCTATCCGGATCTGAAGGCCAACCAGAACATGGCACAGCTGAGCGAAGAAATTACTTCGACGGAAAACAAGGTGGCATTCGCGCGGCAAGCCTACAACGATTCCGCAACAGAGTACAACACGTACAAGCAAACGTTTCCGCCGGTTGTGTTTGCTGGCATTTTGGGTCACGGCCAAAACGCAGAACTCTTGAATTTCGACCACGCTCAAATTGCGGAAGCTCCGAAGGTTTCGTTCACCTAGGAAAACCTAGCCACAGAGACACCGAGATCAAACCAAAAGCCGAGTAGTGTTGTAGCTTAGTTATTCGGCGTTCATCAGTCTCAATCGCCAATTGTCAATTAGACTTAATCTTTCCTCATTTCCTCTCTCAGTGTCCTCTGTGTCTCTGTGGTTAATCCGAATTGAATGGCTACAGATTTCTTCGAACGCCAAGCCGTTGCTCGCCGGAACACGAAGTGGCTCGTCGCGATGTTCGTGTTCGCTGTGTTCGCGATCGTGGGCACGACGTTTGTCGTAACAGCCTTGGCGGCGAGTGCCGCCGCTAACCGCCATCACGCCCGATTTCCCATCGAGGCGCCTCTTCTCGCAAGTGCCGCAGCACTAGGGCTGATTGTCGTCGGCAGTCTCTATAAATCTGCGCAACTTGCCGCAGGTGGTGGTACCGTCGTCGCCGAGCGACTCGGCGGGCGGCGCGTGTACCCGAATTCGATTGATCCCGTCGAACGCCGGCTGCTGAATGTTGTCGAAGAGATGGCCCTCGCCTCGGGCGTTCCGGTGCCGCCTGTTTACATGCTGAGCGATGAGCCCGCCATCAATGCGTTCGCCGCCGGCTTCTCACCGAGCGACGCCGTGGTCAGCGTCACCCGCGGCTGCGCGCAACAGCTCTCGCGAGATCAACTGCAAGGCGTCGTCGCCCACGAGTTCAGCCACATCCTCAATGGCGACATGCGGCTTAACATCCGCCTCATCGGCGTCTTGAACGGCATTCTCCTTATGGGCCTCGTCGGCCGGGAGCTACTCCGATGGAGCAGTTTCGCCGGCGGCGGCAACGATCGCGACCGACGTAACGACAGCATGACATACTTGTTGCTGATTGGGCTGGCGTTCATGGTGCTCGGTTTTATGGGTTTGTTTATCGGCAACCTCATCAAAGCGGCCGCCTCCCGTCAGCGTGAATTCCTGGCGGACGCGTCTGCCGTGCAATTCACTCGCAATCCCGATGGCATCGGCGGCGCTCTCAAGCGCATCGGCTCCGCCGTCTTCGGTTCGATGTTGGAATCGCCGCGAGCCGCCGAGGCGAGCCACATGTATTTCGCGGAAGGCATTAGCACGCTCTACGCGAGCCATCCACCGCTCGAGGAGCGGATCCGCCGCATCGATCCACAATGGAGTGGCATGTTTCCGCCTCCACTGCCCGCCGATGCCGTCGTTGGTCTCAGCGGCGCGGAGGTGAGTGGGTTGGTCGGAGCAGGAACCGTTGAAGCCCAAGCCGAGCTCCACCAACCGGTGCCGGTCGCGGTCGTGCAAAATGCTGTTAACCAGGTGGCGAACCCGACCGAACTCCATCGGACGTATGTGCAGGAGTTGCTTGCGGGGATGCCGCAAGACGTGACGGAAGCGGCACACGATCCGTACGGAGCCCGCGCGCTAATTTTCGCAACGCTGCTGGATGAGAATGCCGATATCCGGTCCGCACAGCTCGCGGCGCTGCAAAAATCCACCGAGCCGCACGTATATGAACTGACGCTCAAGCTTCTGCGTTCCGTTAATCAGTTGGACACCAGGGCGTTATTGCCGCTGGTGGATATGACGTTGCCGGCGCTCCGCGCGTTGAGTCCTTCCCAGTACCAAGAGTTCAGCCGCTGCTTTGTCCTGCTCGTGCAAGCCGACCAGCGATTGGGGCTATTTGAGTGGACGTTGCACCAAATCCTACTTCGGCACCTGCGCCCACAATTTGAAACCGTAAGCCCTCCGGCAATTAAGTATTATGGTTTCCAACAATTAGGGCCCCAGATTTCAGTACTGCTCTCAACGTTGGCCCATGCCAGTCAGCACGACGACGACGCCGCGTTCCAAGCCGGGGTCAAACGTTTCGACGATGTGCCGGTCCAGCTTCTTACACGTGAGCAATGCGGCGTCGGGCAACTTGATTCCGCGCTAAGGGAACTTGCGCAAGTGGCGCCCAAGCTTCGGGCCAAGCTGGTCGATGCCTGTGCCGCATGTATATGCGCCGATCTGTCCGTCTCGGTGGAGGAAGGCGAACTGCTCCGCGCGATTTGCGATATGCTCAACTGCCCGATGCCCCCGCTGTTGCCGGGGCAGGAGGTCTCGCCATCGCTATTTGCAGCCCAACCATCAGGCCGCGCTTAACATGCGAACAGGCCCAAACGACTTTCAGCCGACCGCCTCCACTACGGTTCTCGCCCAACGAGCCAAGCTATTGGATTCACTGCGCACTTTTTTCGACGACCAGCGGTTTATCGAAGTCGAAACGCCTCTTGTGGCGAGCGAGATCATTCCCGAATTGCACATCGATCCCATGCAACTTGCGGACGGAACATTTCTGCAATCTTCGCCCGAATTACACATGAAACGGCTGCTTGCCGCTGGGGCCGAGTCGATCTATCAGGTGACGCGATCGTTTCGAAGCGGCGAACGTGGAGCATTGCACAACCCCGAGTTCACGATTGTCGAGTGGTATCGCGTCGGCGATGACATGAGAGCCGGCATCGACCGACTGGATGCACTGCTGCAATCGCTCCTCGGCACGCCCCCCGCGATTTGCACGTCGTATGGGCAGGCATTTGAACGCGCACTTCAGTTTTGCCCCTACACCGCATCGATCGATCAAATGGCCGCGGCAGCGGAAAAGGCGGGCCTCCAGCTTGCGGAGGGTGTGGACCCGACCGATCGCGACAGTTGGCTCAATTTCTTGCTGGCCATGCGAGTGGAACCTAACCTGGGTCGCGACCGCCCTGAGATTATCTACCACTATCCTGGATCACAGGCGTCGCTCGCCAAGATCGTGCGATCCGAAAATGGGCACCGAGTCGCCGAGCGATTCGAAATCTACTATCGTGGCATCGAGCTTGCAAACGGCTTCCACGAACTCGGCAACGCAGACGAATTACGAAGCCGCTTCGAGAAAGTTAACGTAGATCGCGCCGCGGATGGGCGACAAATATTACCGATGCCGGAGCGTTTTCTGGCGGCGATGCAGCAGATGCCAGATTGCACCGGCGTTGCTCTCGGATTCGATCGGCTGGCAATGCTGGCCCATGGCGCGACTTCGATTGACGACGTAGTCGCATTTCCCCAAGAGCGAGCCTGATACTCGACTTTCTCCTGCTTCAATCGCGACGGATCATTTCATCCGCGATACAGCCTTGTGCCGAAAGCAACTTATCCGGTGATCATTCACCATGCCCACCGCTTGCATGTGAGCGTACACGATCGTACTTCCAACGAACTTAAAGCCACGTTGTTTGAGATCTTTACTCAACGCATCCGATTCTTTGGAAGTGGCTGGAACTTTCGCCTTGTCACCCAGCATGTTCTGGATCGGCTTGCCGCCCACGAAGCTCCAAATATACTTATCGAACGTGCCGAACTCTTCCTGCACATCTAAAAAGTGCCGCGCGTTATTGATCGTGGCCACAATCTTGAGACGGTTACGAATGATCCCCTCGTCGGCGAGCAATCGCTCGACGCGCTTGTCCGTAAAGCGTGCGACTTTGACAGGATCGAAACCTGCGAACGCACGGCGATAAGCTTCGCGCTTCCGCAATACTATAAGCCAACTCAGGCCCGCCTGTGCGGATTCCAGCGTCAGGAACTCGAAGTGCTTGCGGTCATCGTGCACCGGCACGCCCCACTCTGCATCGTGGTAGGCGGCCATCAACTCGTTGCCCTCGGACCAACGGCAGCGTATTTTATCGGCGCTCATAGATCTCGAATGTACTCGTGTATTCGTTTTTCTCGTCGCTGCTATGAGGAGCAGATTCGATTAACTTCCATTTGCTCCAGTTGATCTCTGGAAAAAAGGTATCGCCTTCCGGCTTCGCGGCAACGCGCGTGTAGTACAGCCGAGTCGCTTCGGGCAACGCTACACGATATAGTTCCGCACCGCCGACGATGAAAACTTCAGCATCGCCGGCATCCTCAGCGATCTTTACCGCTTGTTGGATGCTGCTTGCCACTGCCACCGTTGCGTCATTGACTCCGTAGTTCGATTGGCGCGAGACAACAATCGAGTTGCGTCCCGGCAGCGGTCGGCCAATCGATTCCCACGTCCGCCGGCCCATAATGATCGTGTGGCCCATCGTGAGCCGCTTGAATCGGTGCAAGTCGGCCGAGAGCTTCCACGGCAATTGGCCGCCGCTGCCAATTACACCGTTTTCCGCGACTGCAACGATGATCGAGATTCGCATCCGCGGTCTCCTTACTAAACCGCAATAGGCGCAGCAATGCGCGGATGTGGATCGTAATTCTCCAAATGGAAATGCTCGTATTCGAACTCGAAAATCGATTTCACGCTTGGATCGATCTTCATCGTGGGAAGCGGACGAGGCTCTCGCGATAGTTGCAGCTGCGCTTGCTCCAAGTGATTCTCGTACAAGTGGGCGTCGCCCAGCGTGTGGATAAATTCGCCTGGCTTCAGATTGGTCACCTGGGCGACCATCATCGTTAAGAGAGCGTACGAAGCGATGTTAAACGGCACTCCGAGGAACACATCGGCACTGCGTTGATACAGTTGGCACGACAACTTGCCTTCCGCTACATAGAACTGAAACATCAGATGACATGGCGGCAGCGCCATCGCGGGAATATCTGCCACGTTCCAAGCGCTCACAATAAGTCGCCGAGAATCCGGATTCGCGCGGATCTGTTCTACGACGTTACTAATTTGATCGATCGATTCCGGTTGGCGTCCTGTCCACGATCGCCACTGGTAGCCGTAAATGGGACCGAGCTCGCCTTGCTCGTCGGCCCATTCGTCCCAAATCGTAACGTCGTGTTCGTGGAGGTAGCGGACGTTTGTGTCGCCGCGCAGGAACCACAGCAACTCGTAAACGATCGACTTGAGATGCACCTTCTTCGTCGTCACCAGCGGAAAGCCGGCCGACAGATCGAACCGCATTTGATGTCCGAACACACTCCGCGTGCCGGTGCCCGTGCGGTCGCCCTTGCTAGTGCCTTCGTCGAGAATGCGTTGCAGCAAATCAAGATATTGTCGCATGCGACAATTGTATCGCGCGCGACATCCACACAGAAGTTGACGCTACTACGGTGGTGGGTCATTTTGAATGTGGGGATGGCTGGGGCAATGCCCCAGATGCTTCCACTGGGGCATTGCCCCAGCCACCCTAATTACATTCTCAAAGACCTTTTCTCGAACTGACCCACTGCGCTACTGCGGACGACGATTCAACGCGGCTCGCTCCACCTTCGCCAGTCCCCAGTCTCTAGCCCCCACTTCACTATTTCTTGGCCATCAGCTCTTCAACAAGTTCAGCAAGCAGTTTGGGATCATCCTTCTTGCGCAGGTGCTCAATCCGATCCTTCGGCAGCCCCAGCTTCGCGAGCACAGGCTCTAAATACTTCCACTGCTTTTCGCGGGCCTTTCCCTCGGCCAAATACAGCTCTGTTACCAGTTCGCTGAGACGTTGCAGCGAAATCGCATCGCGATTGTCGTAGTAATTCTTGATGATGTTCTGCTGATACTTCGTGAAATTCTTGCTCATACGTCGCTAAGCGTGCTTCTCAGGTTGAATGGCCGCAATCGAGCAACTCGCCGGGGAACTCTTCTGCCTTTGCGCCCGCGGTAGGGCCTGTTAAATTAGAGTATCGGGGCCAAGGGTGGCCTGGCTCGCTCGAAAATACCCTTAGATTACGGTTGATCGACATGCCGGTTGTCAAGTTTGTCAAAGAAAACAAAGAAATTGAAGTCCCCGCTGGCGCGAATCTCCGCAAAGAGGCCATCAAGGCCGGTATCAACGTCCACCAGGGGGTGAACGGCTTCGGGGCGGGCATCAACCAGTTCGTGAACTGCCACGGCATCGCCCAATGCGGCACGTGCCGAGTGAAGATCACCAAGGGCATGGACCACACGAGTCCGATGGGCATGTTCGAGAAATTCCGATTTCACAATCCGATTCCCGATCCGTTGCCGTCGATGGCCTTCGTCGGCAACGAAGACACGATGCGGCTCGCCTGCTGCGTTAAAGTTCTCGGCGACATCGAAGTGGAAACGGGCCCCGAGCTGAATCTGTTCGGCGACAATTTCTTTAGCTGATGAAGGCTATTAGCTATTGGTTTTCCACCACAGGCGATAATAACAGTTCCGACTAAGAGCTAACGGCTGAAAGCTAACAGCTCTCAAATGAAACAAATCATCGCCATCGTGAAGCCTTTCCTCGTCGAGAAGATTCTCGACGCCCTGCGACGAGCGCCCCTCGAAGCGCTCAGTGTTTCCGAAGTGAAAGGAATGGGCAAGCAGAAGAGCTATCTCGACCGCTATGCCGATACCGAGTACTCGCTCACCTTTTTGCCGAAGGTGGAAATCACGATGTGGGTCGACGACCTGCGGGCCGAAGAAGTGGCCCGCAAGATCGTCGAAGTCGCCCGCACGGGCCGCATGGGCGACGGCAAAATATTCATCATGCCCGCCCAACCGTACGAAGCCGTCGTCGACATCGCTGCCGAGACGAAAGCCTAGCTCTTTCTCCGAGGTTCGCCGTGCGTCTGCAGGCTGTGGCATATTTGGTCATGGCGCTCCTCGTTGCTGATTCGCTGCGGGCCGAATCGCCGCCTCCAGTCGTTACGCCCCCCAGCGAAAGCCAAGCAGCAGCCAACGGCATCCGCACGATCACCGGCAAATACCTCATCCTCTGCACCGATGTGCCGAGCGGCCCCGAGGTCGACCAGCTTCCCGCCCTATTCGATCTCGCCGTGCCGCAATGGTGCGAATATTTCGGCGTCGACAAAGAGAAAGCTGCGCACTGGCAGGCGCGCGCTTACCTCATCGGCGATCATCGACGGTTCGCGTCGCTCCATTTGCTGCCGCCGGGCCGAGAGGATTTTGTAAACGGCATCTCGATGGGCGCCGAGCTCTGGTTGCATGATCAGCCCACCCCGTACTATCGCCGACATTTGCTGCTCCACGAAGGCACGCACGTTTTCATGGAATCGTTCCTGGGCGGCTGCGGACCAGGCTGGTATATGGAAGGCATCGCTGAACTTTTCGGTACGCACCGGCTCGATGAGAAAACGCACGACTTAACGATGCGGATTATGCCGAAGGACCGCACCGAAGTTCCCATGTTGGGCCGCATTAAGTTGATCCGTGACTCCGTAGCCCAGCATCACATTCTGAGCCTGCCTGAAGTAATGCGACTCGACAACCGCGTGCAGATGAACAACGAGTCTTACGCGTGGTGTTGGGCGGCGGCCAAATTCCTCGACTCCCATCCCCGTTACCGCGGCAGGTTCCGAGGGCTGAGCAAGTACGTCGAGGAACCCAATTTCAACGACAAAGTGCGGCGCGATTTTGATGCCGATTGGAACGACCTGCAAGCAGAGTGGCAGGCGTTTGTCGTGACGCTCGACCACGGCTTCGATTTCGAGCGAATGGCGATCGACTTCCAAAAAGGCCAGCCGCTAGTCGGCCCCTCGCGCCCGATCGATGTTAGCGCCGAACGCGGCTGGCAATCCTCCGGCGTGTGGCTCGAAGCGAACCAAACTTACAAAGTTACCGCAAGCGGCCGATATCAAATCGCCGCCGAAGACATTGATGGCAAGAAACAAGCGTGGCCCTGCGAACCGGGCGGCGTCTCGATTGTCTATAACGACGGCCACCCGCTCGGAATGCTCCTCGGCGCGATCCATACCGGCGCCGAATCGTTGGCGAACGACGCTATGTCATTCGCCGAGCCGATTCCGATCGGACTCCAAGCCATCTTCAAGCCCACTAAGAGTGGAACGCTGTATCTCCGAGTGAACGACTCGGCGGCGAAGCTCGACGACAATCGCGGCTCGCTTGCCGTCACGGTTGAACGCGTTGCCGACGCCGAACGTAAGTAACTTGTCCCGGTCTATCGCGTCGTGTCCCTAATCCGCGGCGAATTCCGCTCGGTTGACACTCGGTTGGATCACTTGAACAATGGCGACATCGACCGCTGCTCAACTGCCCGAAAGGCCTTTCAATCGCAACCGTCAGATACTGAGCCACTCTTGACCAATTTCATCGCTAAAAATGATCCGGCCGTGTGGGAGGCGATCGACCATGAAATCGAACGCCAGGCAGACGGGCTGGAATTGATCGCTAGCGAAAACTACACAAGCCCGGCCGTGATGCAGGCTGCCGGCAGCGTGCTCACGAATAAGTACGCCGAGGGCTACCCCGGTCG
>DATBAY010000350.1:0-9704 GCA_036271295.1 Lacipirellulaceae bacterium
TGTCTCCGCCGGCTTCAATACATAGTGCTGTGATTTGAAGTCAACGCCGCTCGTCACGACGCCGATCGGCGGCATGATAATGTCATCGACCAGCGACTTCACGACCGTTCCAAAGGCAGCCCCAATGATGATGCCAACCGCCATGTCCATTACACTGCCGCGCAACGCAAACTTCTTAAACTCTTGAAATATTCCCATGGTTCAGGCTCCTGGGTCGGAAGATTTACCACGACGCAACGGACACGACGAAAACGAACGACCTATCCGCCGCTAACTTCACGCATTGCTCGTCGTGTCCGTTGTGTCATCGTGGTTAAAACGATTAATTAAACATCATCAGCGCGCTCGCCACCGTCGCAGCGCCGCGAGGGTCCGCTCCATATCCGCCGGCAACTCGGCCACAAACTCCACTTGTTCGTTGGTCGTCGGATGTCTGAACGCCAGCCGGTGTGCATGTAGCGCCTGCCGCTCAAGTAGCACATTGGCTTCCGCGCTCGCCGTATCCTGCCCGATCATACCCCGCGGGATCAATTCCAACTCACTGAGAATGGCCCGACCGCCGTACAGCCGATCGCACAGCACCGAATGCCGCAGGTGCGCCAAATGCAGCCTAATTTGGTGCGTTCGCCCCGTCTTCGGCATCGCCCGAACAAGCGAGAAACCTGCGAACCGTTCAACGACTTCGAAGTCCGTCACCGCCGGCCTGGCGTCAGGATCTCTCCGCCGAATCGCCTTCTTATCGCGGTGTGTCGGATGATCGCCAATCGGTTCATCGATCCGATCTCGATCCATCTCAGGCACGCCAACAATAATCGCCAGGTATTCCTTGTTCACCTCGCGTGACTTAAATTGTGCGGCCAACACATCGTGCGCCTGATCGTTCTTCGCTACAACGATCACGCCGCTCGTATCGCGATCGAGCCGATGGACAATTCCGGGCCGCGTCGGTCCGCCGCGCCCGCTGAGTGTTGTGAAATGATGGGCCAGCGCGCTCGCCAGCGTTCCTTCCCAATGCCCCTTCGCCGGATGCACGACCATGCCCGCCGGCTTGTTCACTACAACAATCGAATCGTCCTCATGCAGAATCGTGAGCGGGATATTCTGCGGTGCGGGCCCTTCACGCGGCACCTCGATTTGCCGTACTTCAACACGCTGGCCCCCACTGAGCCGTAGTGAAGGTTTACAATCCGCGTCATCCACGCGTACATGCCCGGCATCGATCGCACGCCGCACATTCGCCCGGCTGATTGCTGGAAACTGTGCTGTAAGAAACACATCCAGCCGCTGCCTCGCCTGTTCAGGCGCGACGGTAAAAACTTGCGGCCAGGCTGAAGTCGTGGAGCTCAGAGTGGAAAATTCGCCCCAGGTTATTTGGCAGATTTGTCTGTTGCAGGCGCGGCCTTTGTCGATTCGCTGCCGTTCTTTGAATCGTCCTTGGCAGGCGCTTCGGTCTTTTTCGAGTCAGCTGCCGGAGCGCTCCCAGCAGGAGCTTTGTCGCCCGCGCCAGGAGTTGCGTCGGTCTTATACCGGTCAGCAGCTTCGCCCTTCGCGTCGTTCCGCATGCTTTTCAGCAGATCGTCGAAGCTTGTTTCCGGTCCTTTCGTTTCGCCAGGGGCCGCGCCCGCCGCGCCCGTTGCATTTGGCAAGGGAATGTCGCCGGGAGAAAACTCGGGTTTCTGCCCCGGAGTGCCCGGTCCCATCGGTGCTTTTGGCGCCGGCGGCTGAGCCGTGGCTAACCACGCGTAAGTCTCTTTCGCTTCCGGCTTCGCCAGTCGCTCGGCCTGCGCTTTTGCGTACTCAGCGTAGGGGCCGGTCACTTGTTCGTACGTCGCACGCGCCTTTTCCAGATCTCCCTGAAGCTCGTCCACGCGTGCCAAACCTAACCTTGCGCGGCCAATCAAACGCGGATCATCCGACGATTGAATTACACCCTGATAAACGCCGGCCGCCTTATTGAGTGCGTCCTTTGCTGCGGTTCGGTTCGGAATATATGCCCGCGACGCGATGTAAACCTGACCATCCGCCCACGTCGTGTCCGCCAGCCGTTGCATTGCGGAGTTCGGGTTCTCTTCGCCCGTGCGGCGCAGCACATCTAAATTCGGCAGTCCGCCGGTGCCGACGGCCATGTTATACGCATCCCAGGCCTCGTCACGCTGCCGAGACGTCGAGTTCGACACATAGGACCACAAGAATAAAATCGCAATCAGCGCCACGATGCCGAGGACGATCTTCGAAAAATACGGCCGGTATCGTTCGATATAGTTTTCGAGACGCGTCGCCAAAACGTTCGTCTCTAACTCGTGCCGATGAGCAGATTTCATCTCGCCTTCCCAATTTGCCGGGCGGGGCCGGTAATCAACGCGTAACTGTCGTAACTTGCTTAAACCATGGAGTTTACGGGCGATCCGAGATTATCGCAAGGGCGGCTAGCACCCGCCGCCACGCACGATTACGTTGAATTCTTCGCACTCATTCACGATGATTGGCACCGCCCGGTCCCGCGCAGCGGGGCTCAGTTACGATAACGCGAAACGGATTTCCGATGCCTGCTGATTTGAACCCGCCGCAACTCGACGCGGTCCGCACGCTCAAAGGCCCGCTGCTTGTCCTGGCCGGCGCCGGCACCGGCAAAACCCGCGTGGTCACCTACCGCATCGCCGCGCTCATCCGCAACCGCATCAAGCCCGAGCGTATTCTCGCCGTCACGTTCACGAAAAAGGCGGCCGGTGAAATGCAAGAGCGGGCCACCGCGCTCCTCACGCGAATGGCCGGTGCTCGCGGCCGCACTCCTTCCAAGCCTGCACCAAAATCACGCAAAGGTAAGGATGTCCCGCGGCCCGAAATCTCCACCTTCCACTCCCTCTGCGTCCGCATCCTCCGCCGCCACATCAAGCAGCTCGGCTTCCCCGAAAAATTTGTCATCTGCGACCGTAACGAACAAGAGAGCCAGGCCCGCGCCGTCCTCCGTGAACTCCGCGCCTCGAACACCACGTTGGCCCCCGGCGATTTGCTCTCGATCGTGAGCCGTTGGAAGAGCGCCTCCGTCCGCCCGCCGCAGGCCGCCGAACTCGCAACCAGCGAGCGCGACATCCTCGCCGCCTCCGCTTACCGCCGTTACCAGGACAACTTGAAGCGCGTCGGCGCCGTCGACTTCGACGACCTCCTCCTCCACACCGAAGAGCTGCTCACCAAATTCCCCGCCGTTCGCCGTGCCGAAGCCGGCCGTTTCGATCATATTCTCATCGACGAATATCAAGACACCAACCGCAGCCAGTACGAAATCGTTCGTGCGCTCGCGGGCGATCATCGCAATCTCTGTGTTGTGGGCGACGACGACCAATCCATTTACGGCTGGCGCGGCGCCGAGGTCACGCACATCCTCAGCTTCAAACGTGATTGGCCGGACGCAAAAATCGTCCGCCTCGAAGATAACTATCGATCCTCTGCCGCTATCATCGCGTACGCGAACACGCTCATCGCTTTCAATCGCAATCGCCACGAAAAAGTCCTGAAGGCGGCGCAAGAAGGCGGCAGTCGCCCCGCCATCCTGCAATGCCAAGACGAAACGATCGAAGCCCAGCGCGTCGTCGCAGACATCAAGCTGGCGATCGAATCGAAAACATGGCAGCCGCGTGATATCGCGATCCTCTGCCGCACGAACGAACAGCCGCGTTCGTTCGAAACCGAGCTCCGCCGCGCCGATGTCCCGTACGTTCTCATCGGCGGCATGTCGTTCTTCGATCGCAAAGAAGTCCGCGACATCCTCAGCTACCTGAAGGTGATCGACAACCCGCACGATGAACCTGCCCTCATGCGGACCATCAACCAACCCGCCCGCGGCATCGGCAACGCCGCCCAAAAACGGCTCGTCGACGAAGCCACCGCCCGCGCCAAATTTCTGTGGGACGTTCTGCCCGACGCCCTCGTCATCGATGGCGTCGACGCCAAAACCGCCGCCGCCGTTGCCCAATTCCGCCACCTCATCGAAGAGCTGCGCACCGCACACGAAGAAAGCGACAAAGGCAGCTCGCTCAAAAAGAAACCAATCGCCCAGCTTGCGTCCCGCGTCCTCGACAAAACCGGCTACCGCGACTCGCTCGTGAAGCTCTACCCCGATCCCGCCGAACGTGAAACCCGGCTCGCGTCACTCGAAGAAATCATCAACGCCGCCGCCACCTACGACAAAAAAACGCGCGCTTCATCTCACAGCCTCGGCGGCTTCCTCGACGACATGCTCCTCAACGAGCGCGACGACACCGATGAAAAAGACTCCCAGCTCTCACGCAACGCCGTCGCCCTCATGACGCTCCACAGCGCAAAGGGCCTTGAATTCCCCAGCGTCTACCTTGTCGGTATGGAGGAAGGCATCCTCCCTCACAAACGCTCTCTGGCCGACGTCAACGACACCGCGATCGATGAAGAACGCCGCCTCTGCTACGTCGGCGTTACCCGCGCCCGCGAACAGCTCACGCTCTCGTTCGCCCTCACCCGTCGCAAATGGGGCAAACCACAAAAAACCATCCCGAGCCGCTTCCTCTACGAAATGACCGGCCAGGCCGAAGCCTTCGCCGCCGCCGAAGAGGCCGCAAAAACGAAGCCGGCACCAAAAGCCCGCAGCCGCAGCACTCGCAAAGCCGCCCGACGCTAGCACTCGCCAGCACCGCAAGCTGAAGTTGGTGATTTCAAGCCAGCGGGCTACACTTGCGCTCTTCACTTAATGAGTCCCCGCGCAAGGAGGCGTCGATGACCCAGCCGATCCGACTGGTTCACGCCAGCGATTTTCATCTGGAGATGCCCGTCTACGGACTGGCCGAGGTCCCCGACCATCTCCGCGAGCTGCTCATCGAAGCGCCCTACCACGCGGCCGAGCAAGTTTTTGAAACCGCGCTCGCCGAAGATGTCGACGCCGTCCTCCTCGCAGGCGACATCCTAAACGTCGATCGCGCCGGGCCGCCTGCGATCGTGTTGCTGCTCGATCAATTCGCCCGCCTCGCCGAACGTAAGATCCCGATCTACTGGGCCGGTGGCGCCGTCGATACTCCCGATTCCTGGCCGCGCAGCGTCACGCTGCCATCAAACGTCCACGTCTTCCCCATCGGCCACGTTGAATCCCACGACCTCGCGCGCGCCGGCCAAACGATCGCCCGCGTCCAAGGCACAAGCTGCCCCGAAGGCGGCACCGTCGATGCTCGCGGCTTTCACCGCGACGCCCACGGCCTGTTCACCATCGGCGTTGCCTACGGCACGAACGATTCCGCCGGCCACGAAGGCGACCGCGTCCACTACATGGCCCTCGGCGGCCGCCACTTGCAACAAACCGTCAATGAACAACCCGGCATCGCCCATTTCTGCGGCTCGCCGCAAGGCCGCGGCCCCACAGAAACCGGCCCCCACGGCTGCACCGTCGTCACCGTCGACGAAACCGGCCGCGCGAAAACCAAGTTTGTCGCCACCGATACGGTTCGCTGGATCGAACAATCGCTCGAAGTCACCGCCACCACGAAGCAAGAACAACTCCACGACCGCCTCGTCGAGCGCGTCGAAAAACTCCAAGCCCAACACCCCGGCGTCGACCTCTTCATCCGCTGGAACATCCGCGGCACGGGCCCGCTCGTCAACCGCCTCCGCCCCAATAGCCTTGCCGACGAACTCCTCGTCGACCTCCGCCGCCGCTTCGGTCAGCGTTCGCCGGTCGCCTGGAGTGCCGCAATCACTTGCGACTCCGCGTTGAGCGTTCCTGCCGAGTGGTACGACCAGGAAACCTGCCTCGGCGACTTCCTGCGAGTCGTCCGCGAATTCGAAATGCACGAAACGCCGTTCGACCTGCAGCCCTTCCTGCCGCCAAATGTTCGCGATGAATTTTTGGAATCCATCGCCCACGTCGAATCCGCAGAAGCGAACAAAGAACTCCTGTCCCGCGCCGCCAAGCTCGGCGTCGATCTACTCACACTTCCCATCGAACATCCCGAAACGGCCGATCTCAACGCCGACGGCTGACCCACGTAGACCATGAAAATCACCGACCTCAAAATCGACGGCTTCGGCGTCTGGCACGACCTCACGCTTCGCGGCCTGTCGCCCGAGCTCACCGTTTTCTACGGCCCCAACGAAGCCGGCAAATCGACGCTCATGCAATTCATGCGCTCGATTCTGTACGGCATGACGCCCTCGCGCCGTGAAAAATACCTGCCGCCCATCGCCGGCGGCCGCCCGGGCGGTTGGCTCAAAGTCGATACCGACCACGGCCCGCTCACCATCAGCCGCTACGCCGATCGCGGCCCGACCGACGTCGGCAAAGTCACGATCATCACCGGCGACGGAGAAGAGCAGGGCGACCGCCTGCTGCGCGAATCGCTCGAAAACGTCGACGAAGCCACCTACCTCAATATCTTCGCCGTCGGCCTGCGCGAAGTGCAGGAGCTGAACTCGCTCAGCGACTCCGCCGCCGCCCAGTGGATGTACCGCCTCACCTCCGGCCTCGATCGCATCTCGCTCTACGATGTGATCCACATGCTCGAGGGCACGCGGCTGCGCCTGCTCAACAACTGCGAAGAAAAATCCGAGCTCCGCACGCTCGTCGCCCACCGCGAAACACTCCAAGGCGAACTCTCCGAGCTCATCACCAAAGGCCGCCGCTGGACCCAATCGGCCGTGAAGCTCCGCGAGCTGGCCGAAGAAGTCGAAGCCAAGCAAGCCGAAGCCAAGGCGATCGCCACGCGCGCCCGCCGCCTCGAAGTCGCGATCAGCCTCAAGCCCCTTTGGATCAAGCGCAGCAAGATCGACGACCAGCTCGAACGCTTCGCCAACTTGCAGCCAATGCCGGAAGGCGCACTCGAATCGCTCGACGACTTCACGAAACGCGTCGAAGAACACGAACGCCAACGCGACATCCACCGCGGCCAGCGCCACCAACTGCGTGACGAAGCCAAACGCCTGGGCATCAACGACCAGCTCATCCGCAGCGGCAAGCGCCTCGAAGCTCTCCTCGAACAGCAAGATTGGCTCCAAGGCGTCGAACGCCAAGCCGCCGAACTTGCCGATGAAGTAAAGCACCTCGAAGCCCGTCTCGAGAGCGAACACGAACGCCTCACCCATGAATGGACCGGCGCCGGCAAACTCCCGCCGCGCCTGTCGAGCGACATCGTCGAGCAACTCGCCCCCCAAACGCGAGCGATCGAAGCCACCGCCCAACTCGTCCAGGAAGCCAAGGACGAGCTCGAGCACCACCAAACGGGCGAGAACGAAATGCGCTCGCAGATCGAGTCCGCCACCACCAACGGCGAAAAACTCGGCCTGCCCACGGACATCGAAGCCGCCGGCGACCTCGTCACGCAGCTTCGCCACCGCCAGGCCCTCGAACAAAAAATCGCCGCCACCCACGGCGAGTCCGAAGCCCTGCAACAACAAGCCGAAGACCTCGTCGACGAGCAAGTCGTCCCGATCGAGCTTTTCGTCTTCCTCGGCATCCTGTTCATCCTCGGCATCATGGCCGTCGCAGCGTGGTGGTTCCTCCCCGCCAGCCTGACCGGCGGCTACAGCGGCTGGGTCGCCCTCGGCGGCCTCGGTGCGTCGACGATCGCGGTGATGATTAAGTTCCTTACCGAAACGTCCGCCTCCGACCGCTTCGACGCCTGCCACTACCAAATCGACGTCCACCTCGAAAAAATCGAAGCCCTCGAAGCGGAGCAATCCGAGCTCGATCACGCCCTCAAACTCAACGGCGGGTCCGTCGGCCTCCGCCTGCAGCACGCCGAGCGCCACCTCGCCGACCTCGAACGCGTGATGCCCGTCGAAAGCCAGCATCGCGAAGTGAAGCAAGCAGTCAGCACCGCAGATCGCCGCCTAAAACAAGCCGAGGAAAAACACACCGCCGCGCTCAACGCGTGGAAGTCGCGTCTCCGCGCCATGGGCCTGCCGGAAACCGTCACGCCCCAAAACCTCGCGATCATGGCCGCCCAAAGCGAGCGCCTCAGCGAGCTCGAAACCCGCATCGAAAACCGTCGCACCGAAATGCAGCTCCGCCAACGCGAGTTCAACCTCGTTTCAAACCGCATCTTCACGCTGGCCGAGGAATGCGGCTTACGCCTCCCCGTATCTGGCGGCTCTGTACCTAGCCTCTCCGAGGCCGGCTCTTCGCACGCCGACGACCCAAAGCCGCGCAAGCAATCCGCAACACAGCCGGGGTCACAGACCCCAGCTACAGTTCACCCACTGGTTCAACTCGATCACGTCCGCGGCGAACACAACAAACACCAGCAACGCGTTGAACAACGCCAAAGCATCCGCGACCGCGCCAAAGGCCTCAAAGTCGAAGCCGTAAAACACCACCACGCCGCCGTCAGCCATCGCCGCCGCCGCGAAGCTTTGTTCCAAAAATGCGGCGTCGCCGACGAACAAGAACTCCGCGCCCTGGCCGCCAAAATCAAGGAAGCCGACGAGCTCCGCACCAAACGCGCCGCCACGACCCGTGAAATCATCGCCGCCATCGGCAAACACGGCTCGGAGGCTGACTTCGCGCCATTCCTCGCCGACGACCAAATCGGCCGCCTCGAACACGATTGGGAAGCCCTCTCCACCCAATCGGAAGACCTCGACCGCATTTTGAAGGACGCCCTCCAACGCCGCGGCGCAATGCTCGAACAGCAACGCGCCGCCGCCGGCGAACAGTCCCTCGCCAAAAAGCAAGTCGAACTCGACGTCATCGAGCTGCAAATCAAGAAAGCGTTCGACGCCTGGCGCGAGCGGGCCGCCGTCAGCTTGTTCCTCGATCGCATCCGCCACGAGTACGAACAGCACCGCCAACCCGAAACGCTCCGCGAAGCCAGCGAGTACATGGCCCAGCTCACCGGCGGCAAATACAAACGCATCTGGACGCCGCTGGCCCATGACATCCTCTTCGTCGACAACGCCGAGGGCCAATCCCTCTCGGTCCAAGTCCTCAGCCGCGGCACCCGCGAGCAACTGTTCGTTAGCCTCCGCCTCGCCCTCGTCGCCGCCTACGCCCGTCGCGGCATCCACCTCCCCATGGTCCTCGACGACGTCTTCGTCAACTACGACGCCGGCCGCACCCGCACCGCCTGCGACGTCCTCAAAAAGTTCGCCAAAGACGGCCACCAACTGCTCGTCTTCACCTGCCACGAACACGTCTGGCAAATGTTCAAAGACATCAACGTCGACACCCGCCGCATCCCCAACCGCCACGGCGAGCTCGTCGAAGAACAACCCGAAGCACTGCAACCGGAGCCGGTCCCAGAGCCAATCTCCGAACCGGCCGTCGCCGTGATCGAACACAAACCCGAACCGCCCGCGCTCGAACCAGAGCCGGTCGTCGAAGTGGTGACGGTGAAAAAGTCGCGCCCAAAACCGCCGCCGGATCCCGAACTCATCATCGAAGAGCCCGAAGAAGAAGTCTTCTACCAAGAACCCGTAGCACCCCCACCGCCACCTGCAGTAACCGAAATCGAATACTGGTGGGACATGCCCGCCGAACAGCAATCCAATGGCACCGAATTCCGCGAAGAGCCGGCGCCGCGTGACTGGCTGCCGGAACCCGAAATCCACGGCCGATGGTAGCCTTCTTCGCTCTAACTGCTCCTATTTCTCCGCCTGCTCGCGCGCTTGCGCCGCATCCCGAATTGCCTTTCGATTCGCATACGTCATCGGCACATCCGTAAACGTTCGCCTCTCAGCCGACGTCAGCGACC
>DATBAY010000351.1:0-8543 GCA_036271295.1 Lacipirellulaceae bacterium
GGTGGGTATGGGCAGGCGAGTTCTCGCCGGATGGCAATCGCATCGTCACAGCCGGGCAGGACGGCAAGGCGATCGTCTGGCAGAAGACCGCGAAGCCGGGTGAGGGACCCACTGGCGCGACCCAAAGTTTTGTCCAAGCAAACGAATTCACGGGTCACGACGGCGCCGTCTATAGCGCAAAGTTCGCACCAGATGGCAAGCTTGTGGCCACCGGTGGTTATGACAAGAAAATCCTAATCTGGAACCCGAGTGAGGCACACCCAATCGATATTGCTGGCCGCCTGGATGGCCAGCCCGATCCGAAACCGAATTACCTCAGCCTCCTCGGGAACGATGGCCCAGTGCGCAGCGTTGCGTTCTCGCCCAACGGCAAGCTCCTGCTGAGCGGAAGCGAAGACAATTCGCTGCGTATTTGGGATGTGGCAACCGGCACCGAGGTCAAAGCGCTGCGCGGGCACGGCAGCAGCGTCCGGTCTGCAAATTTCTCGCCCGATGGTGAATGGGTACTTTCCGGCGGCGACGATGACAGCGTGCGGCTGTGGAACATCCGCGGTTATGAAGAAGTCCGCGTGCTGCACGCGACTGTTTTCGCCGGGCATGAAGATGCCGTGCTCTCGGCTCGGTTCTCGCGCGACGGCCAGCAAATCGTAACGGCCAGCCGCGATCGCACCGCCAGCCTGTGGAACGCGGCCACGGGCCAGCCGATCAAACGTTTCCAAGAAGGGCACGACTTTTTAGTTTCGAACGCCGTGTTCTATCCGGATGGCAAACATCTGGCCACTGGCGCCGGCGACAATACCGTGCGCGTGTGGGATCTTACCGCAGGCACTCAAACTGCCGTGGTGACGCCGACCGGTCGGATTGGAACGCTCGCCGTATCGCCAGATAACAAGTGGCTCGCCACCGGCAGCATGGGCCCGGATATAAAGCTCTGGAACGCCACGACGGGCGCGCCGCTCGGATCGCTGACGGGCCACACGAGCGAAATCTCGGCACTGCAGTTCGCTCCGGGCGGTCAGCTGCTAGCCAGCGGCGATGATCACGGCCACATTCGCTTGTGGCGACTGCAAAGCGGCACCCCGGGCGCACCGCATTGGGCGTTCGATCGCGAATTGGTCGGGCACAGCTCCTCAATCTCTGGAATGCGATTCACGCCAGATGGCAAAGAGCTCGTGACCGCGAGCGGCGACCGCACCTGCGCCCAGTGGAATATCGCCACGGGCGAAGAAAACAGGCAACTGGTGCTGAAGCACAGCGAATGGGTGTCGTCGCTCGACCTCTCCGCCGATGGCAAGCTGGCCCTCACCACGTGCGACGACGGAGTGGCACGCCTCTGGCGGCTGGCCGATGCCAAGGTTCTCGCTGAAGTGAAGGCGACCGGCGAACCGTTTAAGTCCGTGTCTTTCTCCCCGGATGGTGCGTCGGCGCTGTTAACTTCGCCGCAAGACAAAATCGTGCGAATGTGGAATTTGTCCTCAGCGGCCGGCGGCGCAGCCGCTCAAACCAACAGCGGCGATTCCGATCTATTCCTCGATTTCAAAAAACTAGCTGGCGAAGTGTGGGCAGCCTCATTTGCGCCAGACGGTCGCCACGTTCTCACACTGGGCGGCAACGATGCCGAGTTGTGGAACCTCAGCACGCGGCGCCCTGAAATCCGTTACAGCCCCCATGGGGCCGTGGCTTCGGCGGCCATTTCCCCAGATGGAAAACTGATCGCCACCGGAAGCTGGGACCACTCGGCCAAGATTTGGAACAGTACCACGGGTCGTGCCATCCGCAAGCTCGATGGCGCCCACACCGCCAACATCAACTCGGTGGAGTTTTCGCCCGATGGTACGCAGCTGCTCACCGCCAGCGACGATCACACCGCGCGGCTGTGGGACGTTCAAACCGGCAAGCCTACCGGCCCGGTATTGAAAGGACACACCGATCGAGTTCTGTCTGCCACCTTCTCACCGGATGGAACACGGGTACTCACCGTCAGCGCCGATAAAACGGCCCGCCTGTGGGACCGGGCGACCGGCGCCCCGCTGGGCCAACCTTTGGAAGGTCACAAGTGGGCCGTGTTGTGCGGCCAGTTTTCGGCCGATGGCAAGCGCATCATCACGGGCAGCCAAGATAAATCGGCGATCATCTGGGACGCCACAACCGGAAAGAAGTTGATCTCGCTCGATGGCCACACGGCCTCCGTCACCTCCGTGGCGTTCTCGCCAGATGGAACGCGAGCAGTCACCGGCAGCCAAGACAACACCGCCAAGCTCTGGGATGCATCGACCGACAAAGAAATTCTCTCGCTCCCCGGTCACACCCAGGAAGTGACGTCGGTAAGCTTCTCGCCAGATGGTCGCAATGTGCTCACTTCGAGCCGCGATGGCACCGCCATCATTTGGCTGGCCAAGGATTGGCGCGACGGCGACAAAAAGGTGACGCGCTCCGATTCGCGTTAGCCGGCCCACGGATGCTGCGCGCTCACTCGCTTGGGCAAAGACGCAAGCTGTGATAGCAAGCTAGCTCGTGCCGGCCTGTTCTTTCGGCCGATTTTCGCCAGCCCTCAAGGGCCGCATAAACGATTCCCGATACTGAAAGCGGCATAGTAGCGTTCAGCCGCGAGCTGCAATCCGCAAGCACCGCGCACTGAACGCCCCTCCAAGTACGGCGGCGACCGGTGGATAACGCATCACGCTCTCCGACAACAGGACCTAAGCGTCGTCTGCTGGATACCGGCTCGGTACCAGTACTGACCCGCTTGCCCGATGTGTCGTTCGAGTTGCCGGTCGCCCCAACGGAAAAAAAACTTTCGACACCTGACGTCGGATATCGTTTCGACCCGCCGCAAATGGCCGAACGCGGCTGGGCCAATGACTCCAACGATCGAGCCTCGCAGTTCCGCACGCTGAAATCAGAGCTGGTGTACGCGCCGGGCGCGGCCCGCTCGCTGCGGCCGCATGTGTTCGACAAATCACGCGTGTCGCCACGCCGCAAACCGGCGCGGCGTCGCGAATCGCCGATTTTGCCACGCGCCAATTCTTTTGCCATTCCACGCCGCGGACTTCTCGATTCGCTTGGGCCCGTTTTCCGGTTCGCTACGCTGGTCGCGCTTTTTACGGCCGCCGGCACATGGGCTCAACTGGCTTTGCATAAAATTCAACCGATTGATGAGCGCGTCGACACGGCGAAAATCAGTGATCAGAGATCTGCCAACGCCGCTCTGAAGAATTCAAACCATCCCACTCAAACGCCCACCGCCGTAGGCCCTGCAGGAACCGCACCCGAGTCCGGTACCCGCGTTGGCCGCGTCCGCGAAAAAGACGACTTCGCCACGCTCCGCGGCGACATCCTGCCGATCGCGCCGGAAACCGTTGAGAGTTCGTCGCTCGAACTCAGCGGGCCGAGCCTGCCGCGTCTCCAAATAACCGAAGCGCCGAAAGTCGCCACGCAAGATGAGGCCGCCAATCATGGTGATGCCCACGGTGCCGCGGAAGTTGCCCGCATACCGGGTTTTTCTATGAATTTACCTTCGCGATAGATCGCTATGTCCAGTACTAACAAGGCCTTTATCAAGGCTTACCGGCAGGACCAAGGCCAGCCTCAAGGTAGTCACGCTCCACGGGCCGCGGCCACGGACCACATGCGCGGTAAAAGCGCAAGCGCCGTCGGCCAAACACCAGCGACCGCGACAGCCGATGCGCCTCCAATCGGTGGAGCAGTGCGAACAACACCGAGCCGCGAAAGAGGCAACGCCGAGAAGCGGCCACTCTCGTCGTACATCGCCACTCCGCAGACAACTCCACAACGACGTGTTGATGCGCCCGAGACGACGGAATCGAATGTCTTTTTTCGTGCGGGCACCACGGTGGCATCGTTCCAATGGCCGACCGTTTGCCGGCAATTGATACAAAAGTGCGGCCCGCAACTCGACCAGGTCACGCGGCTGCTGTGGGCACGAGCCAGCGCCGGCAACTCACTCATTGGCGTATTTGGATTGTTCTGCGGCAGCGGCGCGACGACGACCACATTGTGTCTCGCTTCTCGTGCGGCCACCCGTGGCCGGCGGGTGATTGTCGGCGACAGCAATTTTCGCAGCCCCAATTTGGCAGCGCTGCTCGAAGCCGTTCCAACCGCCGGTTGGGAGGAAATGCTGAAGCATTCGGCCGCGCTTCAGGATGCCGTGATTCATGCGACCGACGAAAACTTGGATGTGCTCGCCCTGGGAACCAAGCTCCCCGGCGATGTACTGCCGCTCGTTGGCGGACTACAGGCGGCGGTTACCGCCGGCATGCTACGGCACGCCTATGACCTTTCGCTTCTGGATATGGGCGCGTTCTTCGACCCGGTATCGCAGCCCATTTTCCTGGAACTCGTAAGCAACTTGGGATTGGACGCGGCGATCGCAGTCGCTGGTCCCGAGACCGCCGATCGCCGAGATTTAGCAACCATCCTGGAACAGCTCGATCGTAAGGGCTGCGAATTCTTAGGTGTCGTTGAAAATCGTATCAACCTGAATGCCGCTTAGCCGTTTCCTGGCTTAGTCCCGTTACCACGTCGAAAGCTCCTTCGCTCGGCTCATCGCTATGTACCTCAACTACTGGCAACTTGCATCCAAGCCGTTTGAATCGGGCGCTGATCGCGCGCACTTCTTTCCGTGCGAAAGCCACGAGGCGGCCCTGTTGAAGCTGCGGTATGCGATTGAAAATCGCCGCGGCGCCGTGTTGCTCGCCGGGCCGGCTGGCGTCGGCAAAACAATGCTGCTGCAGCTTTTCGCGAGCGAAGCCGACGAACAGTTTCGGCCCTATGTGCATGTTGTGTTTCCGCAAATGTCTAGCCGCGAACTGCTGGCCTACCTTGCCGAGCAATTGGGCGCGCCGCCCGCAGACTCGCCGCGGTACACGACCGAGGAAAGCGTCCGCCGGTTGGAAATGACCTTGCGACAAAACGCGGCAAACGGGCGCCACGCCGTCGTAGTAATTGACGAAGCCCATCTTTTGGAAGATTGCGGCGCGCTCGAAACGCTGCGCCTGCTGTTGAACTTCGAAGCCGGCGGCGGGCCGATGCTCACGCTTGTCCTGGTCGGGCAGATGAATCTTGTGTCGGCGATCGGGCGGCTGCCTGCGCTCGAGGAACGCATCGCAGTGAAAGCGCTGTTGCGTTCATTCACGTTCGGCGAAACGGCTGACTACGTTCGGCATCGCCTGGCAGCGGCCGGAGCAACACGCGAAATTTTTACACCCGATGCGCTCGAAGCGCTGCACTACCTGGGACACGGCGTCGCTCGGCAGATCAACCGACTCGGCGACCTCGCACTGCTGGTCGGATACGCCGATGAGTTGCCGCGCCTCACCGGCAAGCAGATCGAAGCCGTGAGCGAAGAGCTAATCACGATCACCACCCAAGATTAGCGATTCTGTTCGCACGCAGCCCCCGGCAATCAACGCACTGCGAGATGAATGCCTAGAGCATTTTTAGCAATGGCGTTCCAATGGGTGCCTAGGGCAACGCCCTAGTTCTTCGCAATCCTCTGGGCGTTGCCCCAGCCACCCGGCACGAGAATTTGAAAAAGGCTCGGCCCCCGGCTCCGCCGGGGGTTTTGTGCTTCGCGATTTCACCAGAATTCTGTCGGCAAGCCGGGTTGGCTTGATCAAACCCCCGGCAGAGCTGGGAGCTGACTTACGGTTGGCGGCGGCACATCTTTAGGTGCTGCGCATAAAAAAGCCCAAGACCTCTAACGAAGCCTTGGGCTTAAATCTTTTGAGATTCTACTGCGTTAACTGCGGCGCTTGCAGCCAAACGCGGCCAAGCCGAGCAGCATCAGCAAAGCGCTGGCAGGTTCAGGCACCGCAGCCGAACCAAGCCCGGAACCGCTGCCCGAGGTCGCCCCGAACCGAGAACGCCAATAGTCGTAATCCGAAGCCTGAACGCCCGGAGTCGGATCATTCAGCAACGGGCCGCCATTGCGCCACAACACGTAATCGGCCATATCCACAACGCCGTTACCGTTGTAGTCGCCCGATACACCCGGCGCTACCGCCGAGGCCAAGCCAACTTCAATGCCGGGGAAATTCACGAAGTTGCCGGTGAACCACCTCAGCGCCGAAAGGTTGGGCAGCGTGAGGGCCTGTGCCGCCGCATTCGGAATTACGCTGACAATCGACTGATTTCCCGCCAAGTACAAGTTACCGGCTGAATCAAATGCGAGCCCAGTCGCGGTGGGGACCGCCCCCGCGGGTGTCGTAATACCCTTGCTTGCACCGGAGTTTGGCGTGGTGCCGCTCAGATCCACCGAGTGCAGAACGTTGTAATTATTCGCCGGATCGAGGACGTAGAGAGTATTGATCGAATTCCCCAACGCCGGGCTGAGACCACCGTACAGTGCCCACACATACGGCGAAATCGCGGTGTTGTAGTACAGCGCGGTCGTCGATGAGGTTAGCACAGGCGAGGGCGTAGCCGGGGTGACAGAACCCTTGGCGGTCGTCGCCATGGTCGTGGCATTCGTCTCAGACAAATTGCCGGCAGACGAGAAGGATAGCACCGTGTTGTTGTCGATCCAGGTGACGCCTTGTTGCTGCTGCGTGTAGGTCGTCGATGGAGGCGAACCAGCGGTCGTTGCAACCGAAGTTACAAGCGGCTGGGCGGTCGTCTGCCGGATGCCGGTCAGCGAAGCGCCGCCACCTTGGGTGTTCCCGGCCGTGTAATCCCAAACGGTGACTTGGCCGTCGTCCGCGTCGGCCACGGCAACCTTGTTGTTGCTCGGGCTGACAGAGAGTTGGCCAAGGCGGTTCGTGGTGCTTGAATAGAGCACTTGGCTCGAAGCAAAAGGCGCCGAGCCCGTTGTCGCGAGATTCACAATTCTTCCGCCCGAGCTTGGAGAGCTACCGCCAAAATCTGTCGACAGCAGATTACCGTGCACGTTGTGAGCGGTGCCGCCCAGGTTATCGAACGCCATGCTACTTCCGACGAACGGAGTATTCTGCCAAGGCGCGTACGTAGCGGGTTTAGAGCCGCCATTCGTAGTCGCTGTTCCACGCACTAAGTCGAGCGTCGCATTCCCGCGATTACCATCGTAACCCACGACGACATCATTCCCTTGCGGCAATACAGGCGCCGCGGGGGGCTGAATGATCGGCGACTGTGTTTTGTCGAAATTCTTGTAAATGCTGAAGTTATCGATCCGGTCCGTACCAGCCGTCGCAACAGTACCTGTATTGTTAGCGGCGGAGGTCGACGTATCCGAAAGTCGAAGGTAGATGTTTGCTTGATTGTTCAGTGCCGTAATGGACGAAAAATCGAACGAATACGTATCAAGGCCAATTGGCGTAACCGCGGCTACGGAGCTCCACGAAGGCACGCCATTAGGAGCCACTTTGTAGGTCCCGAAGTCAGTAAACGAACTGCCGTCCGTGCTGTATTGAATCTTCCAGTCACGCGGCCCCGTGGTGCTGCTTACCTGGTCAAACTGGATTCCAATAGTGGACGCTCCCGTAGTGCTCGTCTGCAGCTGGTAATAGTCACCCACAGCCCAAACATTGGAGCTATACGATTTGGGTGTTCCATTGCCAGCCGGGGCGCTGTATGTCGTTGCCCCCACATGGAAGCCAGTCGCAGCGCCTGTACCGGTTTCTGGTGAAAACGGGCCGGCGGTTACTGCAACTGGCAGGCTGTCAAAAGTCCACTGAGTGAGTAAATCGTTTAATGCGTAGGCTTTCCCACTGATAAGAACTGCGATTGCGCCTGATAGCGCGACCGCCCGAGCGCCTCTTCCCGTCCAATTCAAAAAGCTCATTCTTTTTCTCCCGACCTATTATCTTCACGCTGCCTGATTAAAAAGCCGCTTGAGCAATATCCCTGCCCGATACCTGCCAACGACGGCCCCTCGATGATGAAAAGAGATACGCGATCAACCGTTTCAATGACCCCCTCTATAGGGCCGTGTGGATCGTGTACTCGCCAACCCTTGATTTTAGCCGGACGATACATCCCGTCAATGAATTCCGACGAATCGCGCCGTTTTTGGTTGATTTTTAGCAAACTCGTCACCATCGATTCACACCACGCCCCAGGTGTCGTGGCGTTTGCGCGATTCGGTCAGCCGATAATTACCCGTTTCGCACCATTCTTTATGGCCTCGTGTTAGGATACGGGATTGGGAACAACATCGTGAGATGGGCGAAAGAGATCGGGCGGTTTACGCGCATGGATTTACAACACACGGCTCGGACCGGAACGCGCGAGCGGAACTCTCTATCCGCCGTGCCACGCCAGCATTTGAAGCGGTTCAAACAACGACTAGCCATCTGCAGCGCGATCGTCGGCTGCCTGGCTGTTTGGGGTGCCCAAACCGATGGGCAAACGTTGCGCGTCGTGAACTACAACATCGATCAGGATACGGGCTCCTCCGGCGTCCCCGGTTCCGATATGACGACCGTGCTGCAGGCGATCGGCAACGAACACCTCGCCGGCAATGCCCAACCGATCGATGTGCTCGCTCTCGAAGAGCTTTACGGCACCCCATCAACTACGCTGCAACCCATCGTCGCCGCGCTCAA
>DATBAY010000352.1:0-4808 GCA_036271295.1 Lacipirellulaceae bacterium
GGCGACGAATCGCCAAGCCGTCTTGGCTCGATCGAGAGTCGATCACGCGATCGTTGTCCATGCGGCAGAAGGGGCATTTCATATCCGCTTTACTATACCTGCCCGCGCGGCCGCGTACAGAAGCCGAAAATAGTGGGTGCTCCCAAACAAAATTAGCCGCCGTTGTGGATGGACTTGGCAGTTCCGTACCGCACAATGAATCATCATGGAACTGATTGGAATTCTAAACGTCGCCAAACCATCGGGGCCCACCTCGCGCGCAGTGGTCGACCGCGTGGAACGAATAGTTCGCCCGGCTAAAGCGGGTCACGCCGGTACTCTCGATCCGCTAGCATCCGGAGTCCTGGTAGTTTGCGTGGGGCAGGCAACCCGCCTGATCCAGTATGTGCAGCAGATGCCAAAGACTTACTGCGCGACGTTTCTGCTCGGTAAGCGAAGCGAAACCGATGACGTTGAAGCCGAACTGGAAGACGTACCCGCCGCCATCGCTCCCACTTTAAGCCGCGTTGATGCCGCGCTCGCAGATTTCGTGGGTGAGATTGACCAACGCCCTCCAGCCCATTCGGCAGTGAAAATCGGGGGCAAGCGGGCCTATGAACTCGCCCGCCGCGGGGCCCGGCTGGATTTACAGCCACGCAAAGTTCAAGTTCACCGCATCCAACAGTTGGAATACGACTATCCGAACCTCAAACTTGAAATCGAATGCGGCAGCGGCACGTATGTCCGCTCGATTGGGCGCGACTTGGGCGAAATGCTCGGCACCGGCGCGGTGATGGCTGATCTTGTACGCACAGCAATCGGCAACTTTCATTTAGAAGATGCTCTGCCGGCGGCGGAAATCTTGCCAGAAACGATTTCAAGAGACTTGCAGCCGGCACACGTTGCGCTAAGTTCACTGCCTCGAGCGACGCTCTCAGCAGCACAGCTCATCGAGATTCGCAATGGCCGGCCCATATTGGACGCCTGGCTCACGCGATCGAACGAGCCTGCCACCTCGTCAGCAGAACTCGCCGCGCTCGACGCCACGGGCCGCCTCGTCGCGATCCTTCAAGAAAAGCGGCCCGGCGAACTTTGGCCACGGATAAACTTCAGCAGAACTTCGACGACGAACTAAGCTCCCGATCCCGACGACACCGCACGGGGCAAAAACAACCAGCCGTCATCAGAGCAATTGCCGCGATGGGTCGTCGTGGGACCGCTCGATCACACGTAGCTCGCGCCAAGCGTAACATCTGCAACGGATATCCGGCCTGACCGTCAGTCATTCGAATTGCATCTTTCGCAGGCCGCCTCCGAAGTTACGGATCGTCCGCTTAGCGACGGGAATCCCGCACGTATCTACCGCGTAAAACGTGACGCCGCAACGACCTTCTCTGGCCTTGCTAGCACTTTTGGTCGAAGTAAGAGGATGTGTGGTCGCGTTCCACGATTGCGCGCCTTCTGACAGCCGTCGATCCACGATCAACGCTTGAATGCGCTCGTTCGCGCTGAACTTCCACATGGTTCGATACGGATAGCTTGTCGGGCAAGGACGTGCCCAAGTAATCGACTTCGTTTGCACGAGGGACGGCCGCAATACGCTGCCCGTCTCGCGGTCGCTTCGCATTACGTCCACAATGTTTGAAGATCGCAGTCTTAAGATGGATCTGGTGGTGCTCGCCTTAATGGCGATCGTTGCCTTCCTTGGCATCGCGCTGTGGACATACGACGCCGCCGACCCCCCAAGCACGCTCGTTTGGCCGGCCACGAACATCGTCCACAACGCGTGCGGCCGCGCCGGCGCCGTCACTTCGCATTACCTGTTCGAAAGCGTCGGTGTCGGCGCGTATTATCTAGCCGCATCGCTCGTAGTTCTTATCTATCAATTGTTCCGACGGCGTCAAATTGATCAGCCGATCATCCGCACGCTCGGTTGGGCGATTTCGGTCGCTGGCCTGACAACCCTGCTCGCGCTCGTCTACCCAAATTGGACTCCTGGCCCAATCGTCGGCGCCGGCGGTTACATCGGCGCCATGGGTCGCAACTTTCTTGAGTCGCATTTCGCGGTCGCCGGATCCTACATTTTCACGATCAGCGTCCTGCTCGCGGGAATGCTGCTCTCGACGGACTACTTCATTTTCCGCGCCGCCGCGGTCACCACGTCGGTCACCGGCCGCTCGCTGCTCCATGTAGGCCACGTTGCCCGCAAACGCGCCCGCCTAAAATCCGACCTTGAAACCATTGACGAGTTCCTGAATGAGGACGCGGATGAGGACGACGAATGCGAGGAGGAGGATGCAGAGGAAGAGGATGACGAATCCGAGGACAGCAACTGCAAAGTGAAACTCCGTAAAATAAAGGAGAAGGCGGACGACCAAGACTCCGAAGTAGAATCCGACGACGAGGAAGGCGAGGCCGCTTCAGCGGCTGGGGACGCCACGCCCGGCGCCGCTTCCAAACTCGCCAGCGGTCTAAAAGCCGCACTCGGCCTCAAGAAAAACGCCGCAAAACCAAATTTACCCGTCCCCGTCACGAAGCCCAAGACCGAGCGCGAAGTCGTCATCGAACAGCTCGATGCCGCCGAGCAATCCGTCGAGGAAACCAACTACGAGCTTCCGCCGCTCGAGCTGCTTCTGCCGAACGAAGAAGTCGTCCACGAGGAACAGGAAAAAGAAGTCCGCCGTAAAGCCAAAGTCCTGGAGAAAACCTTCAAGGACTTCGGCTTCAACATTCGCGTGGTGGAAATCGAAACCGGCCCCGTGATCGCCCAGTTCGAAGTCGAGCTCGAAGCCGGCTTGCGGCTCTCGAAAATCACCGGCCTGGCCGACGACCTTGCCATCGCCCTTCGAGTACCGAGCGTCCGTATCGTCGCCCCGATTCCGGGCAAAAACACCGTCGGCATCGAAGTGCCGAACGAAAATCGCCAGCTCGTTCGCCTCCGCGAAGTTATCGAGGAAACCAACGGTAAGGCCAAGCGGATGAAGATCCCGGTTTATCTCGGCAAAGACGTCGCCGGCAACCCGATGGTCGTCGACCTCACCGCACTCCCACACTTACTCATCGCCGGCCGCACCGGTACTGGTAAGAGCGTGTGCCTCAACACGATCATCGTGTCGATGCTCATGACGCGCGGCCCCGACGAAGTCCGCATGCTCATGATCGACCCGAAAATGGTCGAGCTCAGCGGCTACCGCAAGTTGCCGCACCTGATGCACCCGGTCGTCACCGACATGCGCAAGGCCGAGGCGATCCTGGCGTGGGCCGTCGACAAGATGGAAGAGCGTTACCAGCTGCTGTCACGCGCCGGCGTCCGCCACCTCAGCGTCTACAACCAACTCGGCGACGACGAACTCCGCGACCGCATCCGCCCCGAATCCGAAGACGAGTGGCGTCAGATTCCACGCCACCTACCATACATCGTAATCGTCGCCGACGAATTGGCCGACCTCATGATGACCGCCGGCAAAGATGTCGAGCAGCACATCATTCGCCTCGCCCAAAAGAGCCGCGCGGTCGGTATTCACCTGATCCTCGCCACGCAAAAACCGACCGTCGACGTCATCACCGGCCTCATCAAATCCAACTTGCCCGCCCGCATCGCGTTCCAAGTCGCGAGCCGCACCGATAGCCGCGTCGTGCTCGACGAAATGGGCGCCGACAAACTGCTCGGGAACGGCGACATGCTGTACTTATCGCCAGGCACCAGCACCATGATGCGCGGCCAAGGCACATTCCTCTCCGACGACGAAATCACACGCGTAGTCGACTTCGTCGGCGTCGACGATCCGCAATTCGCCGGCGAGCTCATGCAGCTCAAGACCAAGGACGAGCTCGAAGCTGCCGCCGCGAGTGGTGGTGGCAACTTCCAAAGCCGCGACGATCTGTACGATGCCGCCGTCGACATCGTCGTCCGCGAGCGCCGCGGCAGCTGCTCGCTATTGCAGCGCGCACTGGGCATCGGCTACGGCCGCGCGGCACGCCTCATCGACTTCATGGCCGAAGACGGTGTCGTCGGCCAATACAACGGCTCGCAAGCCCGCGACGTTTTGATCTCCCTTGAAGACTGGGAGTCACGCCACAACCAATCCGCAGACACAACCATCCCCGACGGCGTGGCCGCTTCAGCGGCCATGGGCAGCGCGTCTAAACCCCGTACTGTTGTGTCTTCTACCGAAGCACTCGCTGCGAGCCCCGCCAAACCGCGCCGCAAAAACAAAATCATTCCTGACCCCGCGGAACCAAGCAATCTCGATGACGAGGATGAAGAAGTAGACGCAGACGATTCGGACGAAGAGGAACGCTACGACTCCACCGAGTGGGACGAAGAAGAGCCCGACGACTCCGAGGATGCGTCCGACGAAGAATGGGACGAAGAGGTCGAACACCAAGCGGTGCTCGACGACGCGCCGGATGAACTCGACGAAGCAGAAGACGAAGAAGAGGATGAGTCCGAAGAAGATGACGACGAGGAAGAAGATCTGATCGAATCATCCCCCAAACGATCCAAAAGCCGCTAAACTGCTGGCAAACCCGGTCAAACTCGGCCGGGTTTTTTGCTTTTCTACCACAAAATACGGAGTGCCATGCGATCTGCTGGCCTCCCGGCACGCTGGTTGCTGCCCACTTTCTCTTGGGCCACTCTCCCGTAAACTAAAATTGTTACGGGGGTGCCTCAACCTGCATTTTCGAACAGAGAGAATTCTCGATGCCTACCAACAATTTCAAACCCATGACCGCAATGGCGATCGCTGCCGCGGTCGTCGTTGCGATTGCACAGACAGCGACCCGCGCAGATCAGTCCGTGCTCGTTAATAAGCCCGTCGCGAGTT
>DATBAY010000353.1:0-4566 GCA_036271295.1 Lacipirellulaceae bacterium
GAAGATGTCGTGGGACGGCAACAGTGATGTCGGCGCGGGCGACATGACGATCGTCGACAGCAAACCGAACGATCATGTGGCAATTAAACTGCATTTTGTCAGGCCGATGGAAGGCGAGTGCGATGTGCTGATGCAGATCGAGCCGGCCGGCGACCAGACGAAGCTGTCCTGGAATATGTCTGGCAAAAACGGCTTTATGGGGAAGGCGATCGGGCTCTTCATGGATTGTGATAAAATGTGCGGCGACCAGTTCGAGAAAGGCCTGGCGAACTTGAAAGGGATCGTGGAAGCTAAGCCCGCCGAAGCTGCCACCGCCACTCCAGACAAAACTTAGTCGAATTTAATTTTGACGTGTCGTTCGAATCAGAAGAAATGTGTTAGGAAGGAATGGGCCAATGGCTAGCGTGGTGCAAACAGGAGCGGTTTCTAAAGGGGCGCTGTGGACGGGACGCGTGCTGAGCGGACTCATCGTCGCTCTCATGGTCATGAGCGGCGTGATGAAGTTGATGATGACTCAGGACGCTCAGAAGGACCTCGATCCGATCGGATGGTCAGTCGGCATCATGGGTACCATCGGCGTCATCGAAATAACTTGTGCGATTTTGTACGCTATCCCGCAAACGGCAGTGCTGGGGGCGATCTTGTTAGCCGGGTATTTGGGGGGCGCGTGTGCTACGAGCGTCAGAGTCGGGCAATATGGATTCAGCCTGGCACCGGTGATCCTTGGCGTCGTGGCTTGGGTTGCGCTGTATCTGCGTGACGCCCGAGTGCGCTCTCTCGCGCCGATTCGAGCTCTGTAAGCAAAGATGAGCGGAGGTATTGGAGGCAACTATGAGCCGTATACGAGTTTTGGTTGGCACGCGCAAAGGGGCGTTCATCCTCGCGTCCGATGGCAAGCGACAGCAGTGGGCAGTCGATGGGCCGCATTTTGCCGGGTGGGAAATCTACCATCTGAAGGGTTCGCTGGTCGATCCAAATCGGATCTATGCGTCGCAAAACAGTAGTTGGTTTGGGCAGATCATTCAGCGATCGGACGACGGTGGGAAAACGTGGCATCAGCCAGGAACGCCGGCGGGCGAGCCGACGACGACACCAGAAGGCTTCCCAAAAGCCGAGAGCAATAAGTTCGTGTACGACACATCGGCGAGCAGCGGTCATACGCTTACGACGCATTTGTGGTACGACGGCACGCAACATCCATGGGAATTCAAGCGCGTCTGGCATTTGGAGCCCTCTCTCACCGATCCGAATACGGTGTACGCAGGCGTTGAAGACGCCGCGATGTTCCGTTCGACGGACGGCGGCCAATCGTGGCACGAGCTTTCGGGCTTGCGCGGTCATGGGACGGGACCGAAGTGGCAACCGGGCGCTGGTGGCATGGGTTTGCACTCGATTTTGATTGATCCCAAGAATCACCAGCGGATGTTCGTCGCGATTTCCGCGGCCGGGTGCTTTCGCACGGAGGATGGCGGCAAGAATTGGAAGCCGATCAATCGCGGATTACGGTCACCTTACATTCCCGATCCGGATGCGGAAGTTGGGCACTGCGTTCATCGGATTGCGCTCCATGCGTCGCGTCCAGACGTGCTTTTCATGCAGAAGCATTGGGATGTAATGCGGAGCGACGACGGCGGCGACAATTGGTACGAAGTAAGCGGCGATCTGCCGACAGACTTTGGTTTCCCAATTGAAGTTCATGCGCACGAGCCGGATACCGTCTTCGTCGTGCCGATCACGAGCGATTCGTTGCATTACCCGCCCGAAGGAAAGTTGCGGGTGTACCGCAGCCGCTCGGGTGGCAACGATTGGGAGCCGATGACGCGTGGTTTGCCACAAGAGAATTGCTACGTGAACGTGCTGCGAGATGCGACGTGCGTAGATTCGCTCGACCCCTGCGGCGTGTATTTCGGCACCACAGGTGGGCAGGTGTATGCGTCTGCCGATGGTGGCGAAAGTTGGAATGCAATCGTCCGCGACTTGCCGGCCGTGTTGTCGGTTGAGGTGCAAGAGTTTGAGTGATGATCCGCGTAGTCATTCCCTATCATTTGAAGATGCTTGCCAAGGTGAGCGGCGAGATCGAGCTCGATGTGGCATCGCCGGCTACGTTGAGATCCGTATTGGATGCACTCGAAGCGAAGCACCCGATGTTGTGCGGCACGATTCGGGATCAAACGACCGGGAAACGGCGGCCGATGATTCGCTTCTTTGCCTGCGAAGAGGACTGGTCGAACGAGTCGCCGGACAAACCATTGCCAGAAAAGATTGCCGGCGGCGCGGAGCCGCTGCTCGTTGTGGGGGCGATTGCCGGCGGCTAGGTGGGCTGGGCGGCCATGGTGCGACTGAGTGCCTGTAGATCGACCGGCTTCACGAGATGGTCGTCGAAGCCAGCGTCGCGAGCGTTTTGGCGGTCTTGATCTTGTCCCCAGCCGGTGAGCGCGATGATGCGGATTTTCTGGCCCCAAGGTTGCGAACGGATCGCGCGACAAACATCGTAGCCATTCATACCGGGCAGACCAATATCGAGGAGCATGATCCCTGGCTGATACTCTTTCGCCTTCTCGATCGCGGCGGGGCCATCGTGCACCGTTTCGACGGTATGGCCGCTGAGTCGCAATATCATGGTGAGTGTTTTGGCGGCGTCGAGATTGTCATCGATGACGAGAACGCGTTTACCCGCCGCGTTGGCGGGAGAATTTGCACGGATGCTCGGTGCGGGTGAATGTACGGGGGCATTTTCGACGGTTGGAAGCGTGACGGTGAATTGGCTTCCACGGCCGAGGCCCTCGCTGTGCGCTTCGATGCGGCCGCGGTGAAGTTCAATGAGCCGTTTGACGAGGGTGAGTCCGATGCCGAGGCCGCCGCGGGTACGTTCGAGCGAACTATCGACCTGCGAAAACATCTCGAAAATCGAGCCGAGGTGGTCGGGTGCGATGCCGATGCCCGAGTCGGCCACAGTGATGGGGACGTTTCCGACCGCCTGTTTGGCCGAGATCGAGATCGGACTTTTGGGCTCTGAGAATTTGCAGGCATTATTGAGCAGATTGCTAAAGACTTGAGCCAATCGGACGGCGTCCGCCTCGATCCAAATCGGTTCGGTCGGCAATTCGATTGTTAGCCGATGTTGGCCAGCGTCGATGAGTGGTCGGCTAATTTCAACTGCCTGGTGAATAATCGGCGCGAGCTCGAGTCGTTGCAAGCGGAGCTCCAGTTTATCGCGGGTGATGCGGCCCACATCGAGCAGGTCGTCGACGAGGCGCACCATTTGAGCGAATTGCCGTTCCATGGTGTCGCGCGCTTGCTCGAGCACGGCGCGATCGCCATCCGTGTGTTTGATGATTTCGAGCGCGGTTCCGATGGGAGCGAGCGGATTGCGGAGCTCGTGAGCGAGCGTCGCGAGGAATTCATCTTTGCGACGATCGGCGTCTTTTGCGGCTTGTTCGGCAGCCCGGGCGAGTTGCGCGTGGCGGCTGATGCCATCGGCCGTCCACCACAACAAGCCGCCCAGGAGCATGATTTCTGCGAGCGTGCGGACGGCGGTGCCGAATTGGGCGTCGTACAAATTGTCGTTTTGCCCCATGATGCGTAGCCACCCCAAGAGCAGCGGGATGCCGATGATGGGCACCATCAGGCGGCGGGCGAGAAGGCCGCCGGCGTCGTCGCGGGCAAGGATCGCGCACATGCCGAACTCTGGGATCGCGATGATGAGGCCGACGCCGAGACTCATTAACATCGTGCTGGTTTGCCGGGCGATGCCGGTGTAGCGCGGAATCAAATACAACTGGTCGGCGCCATACCAATAACCGATGAGTGACAAAGACACAATTCCGACGACGCCGAGCGCGAGGGCGGCGGCAGGTTTACGTGGTCGGCCTGAGAACGTGGCAAGCCCAAGGGCGGCGCCGATCAAAAGGAATGATGTGGCGGCTGGCAGGCCCATTCGCATCGGGGCGGCGCTGGCGCGTTGTCCCCAATCGCGATCGAATAAAACCGTATCGATGCCGAGGTTGGTATTTGTGAGCTGCTCGATAATGGTCAGGCCGCCTAAGAGCGCCACAACGACGCCTAAAGTCCGGGCGATCAAAAGTGTTGGACCAATTCGATCGTTCGCGCACAACAGAATAAGGGCAATGCCACCGATCACAACGCCCATGGCCGTATTGGCGAACATGGAGACATTATCGTTGTTCCAATCGGTCAACCGGGGTATTTCTAGCGCCCAGCCGATGAGGGTAATGCTTCCGCCAATGACCGCATAGCCGGCCAGCGTGAAACTGACTGCCTGGCTAATGCGATAGAACTCAGCGCGGGAGCGGGGCGGGTCGTGATAATCTCTGGAAGACACCGAGCCATCCGAAGTTTTGCTGGTGGTCGAATTCATCACCAGTGTATCAGCAATTGGAGGGCCAGACACCGCGGAAGCGGTGGCTGTCGATCTTCCCGCTCATCGTGGCCGGCGATAAATTGAGGGGCTATGTAAGATCCCCAGGCCATAGCAGCCGCCTTTTTGAGGAAGTCGATATGAACAACGAACCCTTATCAGTTCGAGATCGCAGTGCGGTGGACGTC
>DATBAY010000354.1:0-3334 GCA_036271295.1 Lacipirellulaceae bacterium
GGTTTCGGCAGATTCTGGGGCCGGTTGTTTGCGATCGAACTTGGCTTCGCCGTATTTGGCGTCCCTTTGACGTTGGGCCGTCTGTTCGCGCTAGCTTCGATTCCGTTCATGTTGGCGCTCTATTTTTTGATGCGGTTGCCACGGTTTCCGGGCGTCCTCATCGGTATCGCCAATCCCTGGTGTTGGACCTATCGGCTCACGAATCGCCGGATCGTCGTCGAGAATCCTTTTGGCAAAGAACTCAAGTCGGTATCGCTCGATCGCTTCGACACGATCGAAACCGTGATCGAGCCAGGCCAAGCGTGGTTCAAGGCGGGCGACCTGGTATTTCGACAGGGGAAGGTCGAGACATTCCGCATTTGGGGCGTGCCGCGACCGGAGACGTTTCGTCATACGTGTCTAAAAGCACGCATGTCGTTCGTGGGCGTACAGCAGGCGCGAGCGGCAGGCGTTGCGGTTTAGCAACCGCGATTAGCTTTTCTTGGCCGGCTCGTCCGACTTCTCCGGCTTCACGTTGCCACTGGCGTCGAGCTCCTTACCTTTGCGAAGCGAGGCGCCGAGTGGAATCAGAAACTTTTTATCGCCGGTTTTCAACACCAAGGAACGTGCCTCGATGGATTCGATCGTGCCTTCGAGTGCACCAACCTTAATCGGGTCACCTGCATTGAGATGCAGCGTCTCCCCGGTCGGCCGCACATTGATCCACGCCTGTAGACCACTGGCGCCGGGCGTTGTACCGGTAAAGTGGGTGAACTCCGACTCATCGAACTTAGGCGGCGCCGGGGCATCGTGATGTTCGCTAGGCGGTGGGCCGGGTGGGCGCGGCGGCGTGTAAACCGTCGCTAAGTCGCGTTCCCCCAGATTCTTTTGGTATTCAGCAACGTTCGCAAGCTTGAGGCGCTTAGAATCGCCCTCGGGTAACGAGTCTGTGGCAACCGCACTCGACAGACAAAGAGCCTCGACCTCCAACGTGATTTGCAACTGAGCAGCCCCAGGCGGGCGTAGCAGCCGCAATCGCGTAATTTGATGCAATTGGGGGCTGTGATAGAACTCGTAGAGCATCGCTACCAACTGCGTTAGCGTGCCAGAGGCTTCCATTTGGTAGCCGATGGCCTCGAACGCCGTCGATGTAGTTGTACGCGGAGCCAGCTTGATATCGTTCACCATGAGGCCCGCCGCTTTGGCTTTGTTCAGGAGCCAGGTTTTATAGAGCGACAGCGCTTTCTCGCGATCAGCCGGCAGCGAGCGTTGCTGCATTTGCTCCATTTGCCGAACTGCGGATTTGCCTTTTTCGAGCTCGAACTTGGCGTCACTCAAGCGCGACTGGGTATCCAGATACTCTTTTCGATGAGTGTCGACGGCCGTGCGATAACGGGTGAACGCAGATTTACCCGCCCAGAGCGCGACTATCCCACAGACTCCCGCAGCCAACATTCGTTCGCGTTTGTTCATTTCTTGGGCGCCTCCGCGAGTGTTTCGGAGGCCGGCGGCACGCGAACATCTAAGTCAAACGACCAGTCGTATCCGGGGAAGCTCTTTTCCAACTTGCCGCCGCCGGTTGAGACTTTGTGCTCAGAATCGCGTAAACGTTTCTCGAGCGAACCGACAGCTGCGGAATTCTTTGCGACGGCTTGAACGTCCATCCGGCCGCCGCTCGGGTTTGCGCCGGGCGGGCGAATCAAAGTCAGCTGCGTGATCACCGCATCGTCGGCAACGGGGAAATCTTTGGCGGCCAACGGTTGCGGACGTACACGATGCGCGAATTCATTCAGCTCATCGAGCCAGTTCACATCTGTGGCCAACCAGTGATCGACGGCCTCTGCCTGGTCGGTCACCTTTTTGTACATGGCGGCCTGAGCTTGAATGTCGCGAATTTCCGTTTTCAATTCAGCAGTCTTACGAGCGGGATCTGAGAGCTGTTTCCATAGATACGCTCCGACCCACAGCAGCAGCACGGCAGCCGTGGCGGCCGCCAGCGCGTGGACGCGGCTAAATCGGCGAGCCTGCGCCTTCTTGCGTACGTTTAAAAAGTCGATGGCGGGCGATCGGCGATCGGCTTCGTTCAACGCCATGCCGAGAACGGCAGAAAAACGCCCCAGGCTTTCGGCCGCGACGCCCTTTGCCGTTAAACCAGCCGGAGCGTGTTCCGTAGGTTCGAACGCGGTAACGGGAATGTCCAACTCGCCGCTCAGCGCGGCGGCATTCGTCGCCAATTGGCCCACGCCGCAGATGATCACGTTGCCGACTTGCTGATCGGCCGATTGTTGCCGGACGGCCGCCATCGTGCGCCGAATTTCGCCGAGCAATGCTCGCTGCCGCGCTTCGGGCTGAGCCGGATCGGGCAACCGCACCGTCCGCAGCAAGAAGACCGTTTCGCCGGTCTGAGCGACCAGGTCGGCTTCATCGGTGAGCGGATTGACGACTAGCGTTAGGTGTTCGTTGTCTAGCAGTCCGGCCCGATAGACGAGCGCCGCAGCAGCGCATGCGCGCATTGGGATTCGGGCAAGTTCAATCCCGATCGCCGCGCAGATGTCACGCGCCTCGGTGATGCCTTCCGAGTTTAGCGCAAGCGCAAGGACCCGGTTCGGAGCATCCGCATTTTTGGTGAGAGGAATGAAGTCGAGCGCCGCTTCGCTGCCCAGGGCCGTGAACTCGCGCTCGGCCTGAAAGCGGACCATGTCGGGCAGCTCATCGGTTGGGGCGGGGGGCAACGTCATCAGCTTCATTTGGACGTTGTCGCGACCCACGCCAACGAGCGTCGTGACTTTGCCAGAGACTGCTCCGCCCATCGCCGCGGCTAGCCGGGTTCCGATCTGTTTGCCGCTAAGACCGGCCGGGTCGGCCGTTGTCAGCGAGGCGACCCAGGCGCCTGCTACCGAAGTGCCCGTCGGCCCCGAAGACACGAGCACGCTACGAACTTCGTGGCGGTCCCAATCGATGGCGAGAATTCGAGGCATAGCGTGCGAACGGTGCCGGGTAGCGAAGTGTTCCGGAAGAGGCGGGATGGCCGCAATGCGGCGCACCTTTATTGTACACAGCCGTTTTAGGGGATGTCCGACGCCGGAACCCCTAAAACCTCCGGGGTAAAGCCTGGACCAAGGTTCCGCAGGCTCCAGCGACGGCGAACGACCGGGGGCGATTGCGTTTGATCGATGATTACTTCGAGCCGGTCCGCAGGTCCTTCTTCATCGAAAAATCCGACAACCTGGGCCCGGAAGACGCTGCCTTGAGCGGTAATCAGCGGCATCAGCTTCTTCATGGTCGGGAGATCGACCACGTTATCTTGTAGCAACCAAGTTTCGTAGGCTTGCTCGGGATGCTGCTGACCACCGGT
>DATBAY010000355.1:0-6400 GCA_036271295.1 Lacipirellulaceae bacterium
GAGGCCGTCGCGTCGCAGATCGAATACCCGAGCGAATCCAACTGCACGCAATCCAGCGCTGACGAATCGACCTCCGCTCCCCGCCCTTGGACGATCCAAACCGAGGGCACGCCCCAGTATTGGGATATGTCGCTCGAAGAAGCGATCAAGATCACTTTGCAGAACTCGCGTGTACTGCACGATCTGGGCGGTGCCGTCGTGCGGGCTCCGGACTCGACCCGCACCGCGATGGACCCCGCCTCAGTTGAGACCGATCCCCGCGTTGGCATCGAAACGGCGCTGAGCGCTTACGACGCCCAGTTTTCGACCAGTACCTATTGGGAAAAGAACGATCGCGCGCTCAATAACGAGTTCTTTGGCGGCGGTACCCGACTCTTGCAGCAGGACGACGCGGTGTTCCAGGCGGCCATCACGAAAAAGGCCATCACCGGCGACCAGTTCACCATTCGACATAACGTCGATTACGACGCCAACAACGCTCCTGGCAATCTGTTCTACAGCGCTTGGAATACGAACATCGAAACCGAGATCCGCCATCCGTTCTTGCAAGGCGGCGGTTCCGAGTTCAACCGGATCGCTGGCCCGCAAAACACGCCGGGCGTGTACAACGGCGTGCTGATCGCCCGCATCAACTCGGACGTCGCCGTGGCCGACTTCGAAATTGCCGTTCGCGATCTCGTGAGCAACGTAGAAAATGCCTACTGGGACCTCTATTACGGCTACCGCGTGCTCGATTCCCGTGTAAAGGCCCGCGACGCCTCGCTCGATACGTGGCGGAAGATCTATGCTCTGAACCAAGTTAATCGCCGCGGCGGTGAAGCCGAAAAAGAAGCGCAAGCCCGCTCGCAGTATTTCGCGTTCCAACAAGACGTCCAAAACGCCCTCAGCGGCGAACCTTACTTGGAAACGCGCAACTGGAACGGCTTGCCGAGCGGGGCCTTCCAAACCAGCACGGGCGTGCTGCTCGCCGAACGCCGCTTGCGGCTCCTTATGGGCATGACACCGAGCGATTGCAAACTCATTCGCCCAACGGACGAACCAAACGCCGCCAAAATAGATTTCGATTGGTGCCAGGTCACGACCGAAGCAACCACACGCCGGGCGGAACTCCGTAAGGAAAAGTTCCAAATCCGCCGTCGCGAACTCGAACTAATTGCGAGCAAGAATAACTTGCTTCCGCGGCTCGACGGCGTCGGCCGGTACCGGTGGCGCGGCTTCGGCGACACGCTCTTCCCGGACAAGGATCCGCCGTTGCCGCGATTCGATAATGCGTACGAAGACCTCACCTCGGGCGATTTTCAAGAGTGGCAACTGGGCTTCGAGCTCAACGTGCCGATCGGGTTCCGCGCAGCTCACGTCGCCACGCGTAACGCCGAGCTAACCTTGGCTCGCGAGCGGGCGATTCTTCGCGATCAGCAGCGGGAAGTGATGCACGAGGCAGCGGATGCCATATCCGAGCTCGATCGAGCGTTCGCCGTGCTCCAAACCAGCTACAACCGCCTCGCGGCGAATCACGATCAATTGGGCTCCGTCCAGGCTGCGTACGAGAACGACAAAGTGCCGCTCGATTTGTACCTTGACGCGCAGCGCCGCGTGGCTGAGTCGGAAATCGATTACCACTTGAACCGAGTTCGCTACACGATCGCCACGAAGAACGTGCACTTCGTAAAGGGTACGCTGCTCGACTACGACGGCGTCAACCTGGCGGAAGGTCCCTGGCCGGCGGACGCGCAGGAAGATGCTGCTCAGCGCGAGGCTCGGCGTGGCAAACCGCGGCCGCTGAATTACATTTCTTCGCGAGCACCGGTCGTGGCTCTGGGGGCGTTCGACCAGAACGCGGGATGCTGCAACGTGAATGCGGCGAGCACCGGCCTGCCGAATCCGAATCCCAATCCGAATCCGATAACGACCCCACCCGATTCGATGCCTTCGCCGAGCGACGCAAAACCGTTGCCCGAGCAGCCAAATGCGGCTGTGCCGCCGAGCGGTGCGGGTGGGAAATCGGCCGCGCCCAGCAGCGCGACGCCGGTCGAGTCCCTGCCAACGAGCGCGAGCGACAGCAAAAAGCGTTATCCGACGATCGGGGCCGGCTTCTCGGATCACACTACCGACCCGGAGCTGCCGCACATTGCATTGCGGCCGAGCACGGCGTCGGATGCGAAGCCTGCGGCCGAGCCGCAGCGGCTGCCGCCGATCGCGGCGCCGTAGTCGAACCGTTCGCTCGACGCGCCGAGCATCTTCGCGGATGATGAAGCGTTGAGGACCGGGCGTCCTCTGGCCGAATGCGCTGGCATCGGCGTTTCGCTCGTCGCTCGCTGGCCGGTTATGCACACTTCGCGATTCTTCTGGAAGTTGGTTGTCCTTTGTTCCGGATTGAATTTCGTTGCGGCAGTAACGGTCGGCTTCGTTCTTTCGATTGCGTTGCAGCAGCAGATTTTGGACGCCGTGACCGCCCGGCGTTGGATTTGGGCGCTGGTGAGCATCGAGTCGCTCGTTGTCCTGGCCGTTACGTACTGGCTCGTTGGGATCCTTGTGCGGCCGGTGACGGCGCTCAATGAAGCGGCGAACGCCATCGCGGCGGGCAACTACGAGCACCGGGTGTACGTGCCGAACCGGGATGAATTCGGCGTACTGGCCGGCACGCTGAACCGGATGAGCGCGGCGCTCGAGTTTCGCATGACGCAGCTGAGCCAAACGGCGGCGCGGCAATCGACGGCGCTGGGCGGCATGATCGAAGGCGTGATTGCCGTCGACGCTCGACAGCGGATCGTGCTGGCGAACACGGCGGCGGGGCGACAGTACAACTTCCGCCCCGCGGAGGTCGAGGGGCGGGCGCTTTTGGAAGTGATTCGCAATCACGCACTGCACGCGGCGGTGACGACCGCTCTGGCGACAGGCGAATCGCAGCGCTTTGAAACACAGCGCATCGGTACGCCGAAGGTGCATGTCGAAATCCACGTGCAACCCTTGCCGGGCGAGTCATGCCCGGGCGTCGTGCTGGTGATTCACGACACGACGGAACTGCGACGGCTGGAATCAATTCGCCGCGACTTTGTAGCGAACGTTTCGCACGAGCTCAAAACGCCGCTGAGCTCGATCAAGGCGTACACCGAAACGCTGCAAATTGGCGCCGATCCTGAAACGACGCAGCGGTTTTTGGGCCGCATCGAAGAGCAGGCGAACCGGCTGCATCATTTGATTCTCGACATGCTGATGCTCGCCCGCATCGAGTCGGATCACCAGCCTTTCGAGATCGTGTCGGTGGACGTTGCCGACATGGCTCGGGCGTGCATCGAATCGCAGCGGCCGGCTGCGGAGGCGAAGTGGATCATGCTGACTGCGGCTCCCGATGGCGACGCGCGAAGCGATACCTGCCGGGCGCGAGTCGATCGCGAGGGCTTGCGCGAGATTTTGGATAATCTCGTGGACAACGCGATCAAGTACACGCCGGAGAGCGGCACGGTGACGATTGCGTGGAGGATCGCGGAGCCAGCGGCCACGCACAGGGTAGCCGGCGAGGAAGAGAAGAACGGGGATGGGTCTTCTTCTGGTTCCTCGCAATCCGCGGTCTGCATTCTTACAGTCACCGACAGTGGGATCGGCATCAAGCCGGCGGACCAGGAGCGCGTGTTCGAGCGGTTTTATCGGGTGGATAAAGCGCGCTCGCGCGAGCTCGGTGGCACGGGTCTTGGGCTTTCGATCGTGAAGCACTTGGCACAGTCGTTCGGCGGCCGGGTGGCTGTTGAAAGCACGCCGGGGCAGGGGAGCACGTTCACGGTCGAGTTGCCGGTGGGGTGACGGAAGAAGTTTCACGCCGAGGCGCAGAGGACGCGGGGGCCTCGGCGTACTCTGCGCCTCTGCGTGATTTTCCGGCCTTTGGATTCTGTCCACGCGGCAGGAAACCGAAAATCCAAAAATGCGTGGCGCTCGGGGATTTTGCATTATTGTCTCGCGGTGATTTTCAGCGACGGTCGTAAGTCGTTGCTGGACCGCGATTTTCAATTTGTGCAATTCCCGCGGACTTCATTTTTCGATACAAAATTCACCTATTTCAGCAGAAGTGTCTGCGGCGTCGGTAGTTAGGTTGAAATCTTCCTGGAGTGAAGTCGGCCAATATCCCGCCCCAACACGTTCGCGGAATTCCCTTGCGAAGCGCGCACGACGAAACGGCCGCAGCTGAGCCTGCATCGACGGTAGTTGGGCTGAGTTTTCAAAGAGCGGCTGCGACGAGCGCGTAATGTCGCGGGGGATAACGTTAACACAGTGCGCGGTCAAAAACGAGCGAAGAGTTTTCAGAAGTTTGAAGGCGATTGGGAGGGCGAAGCTCCTGCTGGGCCGCGAGGTTGAGTACCGGCTCTACCAGTTTTGCTGTGTTCCAGCGCCAGGTGGCGGCATCTCGCGTCTCGGAGAGACGCGGCCACGTGGGGGTGTCTCTCCGAGACGCAAATTCTGGCCCGCAGGATTTCGGCGGCGAAATGTCACCGTCGTTAGTTGTTTTAAGGATTCGCGCTCGGCATAATGGCCTCCCTGGTTTGGGGGCACTCTTCGATATCGAGCGGGGCATTGCGATGCGACGCATCTCTGGGTTGGCGATGAAAGTGGCGTTCTTCGGCCTGTTGTTCACGAGGCCGATTTCGGTCCACGCGCAGGTGCAGATTACGGAGATCATGTTCGATCCCACGGTGCAATCGGGGTGGGAATGGGTGGAGGTGCAGAACACGACCTCCGCGGCCGTGAACTTGGATGGTTGGGTGTTTGACGACGACGATGATTCGTCGTTCAGCATGCCGAACATTAGCGCGGCGAAGGGGAATACGCTCGTGCCGGCGGGCGGGGCGGCGGTGCTCTACAACGGCGCGGATTTGAATTTCGATCCGTCGCGATTCACGAACACATGGGGGAGTGGGATTACGCTCGTGCCGGTGAGTAGTTTTACGTCGCTCTCTGCGGGTGATGCCGTTGGGTTGTGGAATAGCCAGGCGAGTTACAAAGCGGATGAATTGATGTCGTCCACGAGCCCGCGGCGGACATTCAATAGCGCGGTGAGCAGCATTAACTTTGCGACGGCGAATGGATTTCCCACCGCGACGAGCGGGCATTCGATCGCTTGGAAGGGGACCGGCAGCGTGACGACTGGCTCGAACTGGGTGGCGAGCGCGAACGGTGGGCTCGGTGCTCATGTGAGTGTGCAGACGACGACGTTCGGCGCGCCGATCAACAATGTGGCGGACCGGGGGACGCCAGGGGTGGTGCCGGGGGGCGGGGCGTCGCCGGGGCTGATTATCAGCGAGATTATGTACGATCCGGCGTCGGCGGACACCAGCTGGGAGTATGTGGAGTTGTACAACAACACGGGGGCGGCGATTAATTTTGCGAGCACGCCGTATGTGTTTGATGATGATGACGACTCGTCCATGACTGCGGCCAATATTACTTCGGGGTCGATTGCCCAGGGTGGCGTGGGGGTGCTCTTCAATGCGAGCGGAACGGGCAACACGTTGGCGAATATGAAGGCGGCGTGGGGCGATAGCGTGAATTTCATCCCGGTGACCCAGTGGACGGATCTCAGCAATAGCGGCGACGTGGTCGCCGTGTGGAGCAGCCTGGCTGCGTACAACTCAGAGACGCAATCCACGATGTCGCCGCGACGGACGACGACTCACGCGGCAGCGGCGGTGACGTATGACAATGTCTCAGGGAATGGTTGGCCCACGAACAACAACGCGGGGTCGATTTTTCTGGCGAATCTCACAGCGAACCCGGCGACGCCTTCGAGTTGGACACGGTCGGATAGTAACAACGCGTCGACGCCGCAGCCGGTATTGGGAGATGTCGTTGATAGTCCGGGCGGCGATGTGGGGAGCCCGGGATATGTGCCGGGGACGGTCGTGACGACGCTCGCCGGGGATTACAACGGCAACGGCGTGGTGGATATAACAGACTACGTACTGTGGCGGTACGCGATGCAAACGGGCACCACGTTGCCGCACGATACAACGCCGGGGTCGGTCACGACCGCGGACTACGATGTGTGGCGGGCTAATTTTGGCCAGAGCGGCGGGGCGGGGGCCAGCAAGATTGTCGCCAGTGTACCGGAGCCGGTGGGATGCGTGTTGGTCGCGATGGCGTTTTGCGGAATTGGTTTTGTCCGCCGATGTCGCAGATTTACGCAGATGAAGAAAGAAGCTTAATTGTCATTCCTCTCTCTTCTTTTGCATATTCATCTGCGAACATCTGTGCCATCTGCGGACAAAAAAGTCTTAGTTTTGGGTTCTGACTCCAGGCGACGCGGCATTGATGTCGCGGAAATCGGTGGTTGTTTATCGGTCTCTGGGAGTTTGGGCCTTTGAATTACCGATAAAAATGCAACTCGTGCGGATCGGCAAGTTTATCTATGATT
>DATBAY010000356.1:0-4503 GCA_036271295.1 Lacipirellulaceae bacterium
CGCGTAACACGCTCCGACTTTTCGGCCGCGGCCGCCTAAACTACCGACCTCAAAAACGCCTTACTTCCCCGGGCTGCTAGGCCTCCGAGCTGACGAACCTCGCGACGAACCCGCGTAGCGTGGTTCACTGGCCGGACGGCAACAGCCGGAGAGCCACGCTCTCCGGTAGGGCAAACGCATCTATGTCCACCGCAACCGAACCCACCAAACCCGGCCTCCTCACCCGCATCAACCGCCTCCCCGGCTGGCAATTCACGCTTACTCTCTACCTCCTTCGCTGGGCAATCGTCATACCGCTCGGCTACTTGCTCAATCCAACATCCTCGGCAACCGACCGCGCACAGTTACAAAACGTCGACCTGACAAACTTCTTCTTAACCGGCGTCCTGCTCGATCCGCTCGTTGAAACCGTCGTCGAATGTTCGCTCGTCTACATCGTCCTGCATTCAATTCTGCGCGTCTCCACGCAGCGCGTTCTGCCATTCGTCTTCTGCTCCGCCATGGCAATGGTACTCCTCCATCCGCTGACGCCGATCGTCTTCACCTTCGCGTTCATCACCGGATTGTTCCTGGCCTACGTCTACGCCCACTTCGCACCCATCAACCACATCCGCGCCATCAAACACACCGCCGCCTTCCACGCTGGCATCAACCTCGTCGGCTGGGCAATGATGTGGCTACAGAAATAATGCAAAACGTACTTCGCGAAATATACCGAGCAGTCTAAATACTTAGATCCCGCACGCGCCGCGCGCCTGGCTCAATCAACCACACCAAGAGGGGCACTACCAAGACGCGACCCACAAATCCGATTGCAAACAATTGAAAGTAACGCGATTCCGCCGGAGCGCCTTTCGCGGTCAGCCAATCGTACATCACGCCACCGGCAACCAGCATCGCGCCGTTCGCCAAATCGCCCACCGCGTGATACACGGCCACATACGGCGCGTTATTATCCGCTGGCGCAAGCTTCAGCTTGATACTATCAAGCCCCACATTGAGCCCAGCGTAGGCGATCCAGACAACAAAAGCGCCGGCGATCCACCAACGATGCGCCGGCGTCGCCGCCAAATAGAACAACGGCCCCGTTGCCACGATGGCTTGGGACACGACCATCACTGGTCGGTTGCCCCACGCATCGACGAGCCGGCCCATCCATGGAGCGATGACGAGTTGGCCGGCCCGCAATCCGCCTTGCAATAACTGCCGAATCTCGTAGGAAACATTCAGCACTCGCGCTGGATACAACTCCTGCGCTGTTGCCGTGATGCCGTTCGCTACCGAGAACCAAAAGTTGAAAATTAGCAGCCGACGATACGCAGGATCTATAAATGCACGCCACAACGTGCGCCAGGGCGTTCGCGGCACCGCGCTTGCCGAACGTGGCGGATCCGCCATGAAGATGAGCGGCACGACCGCGATAAGCATTAGCGCCGCGCCAATGGATGCCGAAATCGCCAGCGGCTGCCACTTGCCCGCATTTGGTAACACAATCTTCCACAGCGATGCGAGGGCGACACTCGTTCCTAGCCCGAGAATGCGGCCGCCCGTCAGCCAGGCTTCGCGCCGCCCAATAAGCCGCCCACGAATCCGTGCCGGCATCAAATCACCTAGCCACGACCATAGCGCCACGGTGCCACAAAACTCAGCGAGGTGATACAAACACCATGCCAACACCAGCACGGCAATCGCAATTCCGGCTGGTGCACGTCCTTCGAACGCGGCGGCCAGTGGCACCGTGCAAAGAATCACACCGCTAAGCGCATAAGATAATATGCACAGTAGTTTCCGGGCCTTGAGCCGCGCCATAAGCGCCGGCACGCCTAGCCGCAACAGCCCCGCAAATCGAGGCGCCGCGAGAACGCAACTCGCTGCGATCCCCGCCGCTCCCAGTTCGACAGCCAGGTAAAACACAAGCGTCGTAGAAACCAATCCGTTGCCAGTGGCCCAAACACCCGCGTTGATATTCGCCCACAGCATCGCGCGGCGCAGCCCATCGCTGCGGAGTCTGCTCGAGCGCGGAGTGACACCTTCCGTCATGGGCAGCGTGGTAGGAGATGGGGCATTAGAGAAGGGATCACACGGATTCGACGCATGATCATACGTCGAATACGAAACCCCGCACACGGCGCTCAGGGCCTAAAAATGCAATCGCCGCTTCAAAGTCCTCGCCAGGCGATAATCGCGTGACCCAACACTGCGAAGCCTGGTGGAAGCTCGGCATCCTCGAAACATCCACCCAACCACTGGCCGTTTCGGAGGTCGGCACGTGGAAGTGATCTAGCCGCTCGGTTATCCCACTGCCAAACGCCTTGAGCACCGCTTCTTTCGCTGTCCAAAGCCGGAAGAAGGCAACCTGACGGTTTCGGGCCGACATGATGTCGCGGACTTCCGTCGGATGAAAATACCGCTCAGCCAATGGCTCTAAGTCTTTCACCTCGCGCAGGCGCTCGACGTCGATCCCCACCTCGCACTCGTCGACAATCGCGAGCAGCGCTAAATCGGCCGAATGAGTAAGGTTGAACTTCAAGCGTTCCGGAGCTTGTCGTCCGAGTAGACGCGGTTTGCCTCGATTCTCTGATCCGAACTCCAGCCGTTCGGGACGCTCATTAAGGTATCGTGCCAGGATGACCCGCAGCGAACCATGCGCAGCAATGAATCGCGGGGCGAGCCCAGCAATTCGAAATGCCTTCGCGCGAGCCACTTCGTCGGCTGAAAGCGTCTCTTCCAAAGAGCGAAGACGCTCTGCACTCGCCGTCAACGGTATCGCCCAGACATGCGCTTCGCCATCCAAATTTGGTGGAGTCGACGTTAGGGGCCAGTGAAACCGCATGAGACTAGCCGCCTAAGTGCCGCCTTCCGCAGCAACGGCCGCGGCAAAGACTTCCAAACGGGCAAAGATCGTTTGCATCGCAGGCGTTGGCATTTCTTGCTTGATCTTCGCTACGCTGTCGGGCGTCGGTCCGGCAGAAAATAAGAAGAAGTGGCCGCCAGGAAATTGCCGCACGCTGCAATCTCGCGTTGTGTATTGTCGCCACTCCATCAGTTGCCCAGCCGAAACGACCCCGTCCTCGGTACCGCCGAGGACGAGCAGGGGGACGTCGAGCGGAGGTTCTTCGGAGTACTGATACGTCTCGATCATCTGGAAGTCCGCCCGGATTGCTGGCAAAAGCCAATTCCAGAGCTCCGGATTGTCGCGTACCACGGCGGGGATACCGCCGTAGCGATCCTGAAGCGCGGCAAGCAACTCAGTATCCGGCAACCCATGGATCGGCTTGTGAACCATGATCGTGTGCGGCGGCCGGCATCCGGAAAGAACCAGCAATTGCGGCATAACATCGCCATGCTTCCGCAGCGACCGCGCCAACTCGAATGCTAGCATAGCCCCCATGCTGTGCCCCAACAGAACAAAGGGGCGGTCGAGGGCGAATCGGCTGAGTTCTTCCCGCAGCGTATTTGCCAGGATTTTGAGGTTGGTGGCTGGCGGCTCATTGAGCCGGCCATCGTGCCCCGGCAGAGACATCGGCAGCAGGTCAACGCCTGCTGGCATAAGGGGCCGCCAGCGGTGATACGGCGCTGTCCCCCCGCCAGCATAGGGAAAGCAAACGACCCGCAGGGCAGCGTTTGGGTTAAGCTGGGAGCGGGGAATCGAGTTAAACAACGTATTTTACCCAGTCGAACTGTCGGTCATGCCTGCCGGGCGGTCCTTTCCGGCACCCCCAATAGCACCTAGAATAAGGCTTCTACCATGCTAGTCAAAGTTATTGGGTTCCCGACAGGCATATTCCGATCGGGTTCAAGAGGGGCTGCCTTGATCGCTGCTCGACTTGAATCCTTGGTGGGCGCTCGCCGCCCGTCTCCTCCCCGCGTCACTGCCTCAGTTTGATTGATTCGCCTGCATTTGGCTTGTTCCGCTATGCGTAGTGACCTATCCAATCAGACCATGATCGAGCTGCTGGCCAGCCAGGCGGCGGCTCAGCCCGACAAAGGCGCCTATTTGTTCCTGGACGACCGCGACGGCGTCACCGAAGTCACGTTTGCGGAGCTGGATCGTCGGGCTCGAATGATCGCCGCCCGATTGCAGCTCGAACTCAAGCCGGGCGACCGGGCGCTCCTTGTGTACACGGCCGGTTTGGAGTTCATTTCCGCATTCTTCGGCTGTATGTATGCCGGCGTGGTGGCGGTTCCCGCGACTTACCCAAAGCCCCGGCGCCCGATGCCGCGCTTGCAGCGGATCGCGCTTGATTGCGACGCCCATGTGGCCCTCTCCACCGCTCAAACGCTGACGACCCTCGACCCCGATTTGCTCTCTGCCGACGCCGCCACCAGCCAGTGGATTGCGACCGACCAGCTCAACGACGAATTGGCCGACCTCTGGCAGCGGCCGACGCTTAACTCGGACGACCTCGCGTTCCTCCAATACACATCCGGCTCGACCAGCGACCCGAAGGGCGTGATGGTGTCGCACGGCAATCTCTTAAATAACCTTGAATGCATTCGCAA
>DATBAY010000357.1:0-19639 GCA_036271295.1 Lacipirellulaceae bacterium
TTTGCGAGAGCGACTCGGACCGATCAGCTGCTCGGCCGACAATCCGCCGATGAACGTTGGCCGCAAATACCGATCCCGCCTTGTTCGTCGCCAGCGGCGAATGCTACGGTCGATTTAACTACTCGCAGTGTGCCCGCAATCGGCCGCACCTTGCCTTGCGGATTTCGTCGCCGCCGAAATCGAAGCCGCTGGCCGCCTTATCGTTCGCAAACGCATGATTTCCGGCGTCCGGTGCTTCATGGTACATTAAGAGGTGAATTTCCCGCCCAGCCCTGCCCCGCCTGTTGCTGACGAATGTATTTCAACCTGCCTGCATTTGTCCTTGCCGTGTTGCTGCTCGTTCAGTCGAGCTTCGCGGCCGTCGATTTCGTGAAGGATGTGCAGCCCATCCTGGAATCGAATTGCGTTTCATGTCACTCGGGAGAGAAGGCGGAAGGGGGGCTCGACCTTTCGACTCGGTCGAAAGCGTTGACAACGGGCAGCACGCAGCCAGCGATCGTTGCCCACAAACCAGATGATAGTTCGCTCTACACGCGAACGATCGCAGCGAAGGACGACTCTACGTTGATGCCGCCAGTCAAGAAAGGCGGGCCGCTGGATAAAGCATCCATCGACACATTGCGCCGATGGATCGCTGAGGGCGCCGATTGGCCTAATGACGCCGTACTTAAAACTCGCGCAAAGAAGTTTGCCGGCGATCCGAATTCCGACGATCTCGATTTGGTACGCAAAATCCACGCTCAGGTTGTCGAACGCGCTAAAGGTGACAATAAGTTCGTCGACTATTCGTCGAACGTTCCTAAGACGGGCGCGGCCTACCACATGGTGGCCATCCAGGGCGGTGAGTTCTTAATGGGTAGCCCGCCAAACGAAAACAATCGTGACGAGAACGAAGGTCCGCAAAAACGCGTTAAGATTTCGCCGTTTTGGATTGAAAAGTATGAGGTGAGTTGGGATGAGTACGAGCCGTTCATGATCACTCCCGTTGATCGGTTCAAAAACGGCACCCGAAAAGATTTTGATCCGGCGGCCAAATATCCCGACGTGGACGCCGTTACCGCGCCGACCGCACCCTATGTCGAAATGAGCTTCGGCATGGGGCAAAAAGGATTTCCAGCGATTTCGATGACGCAGCATGCGGCCAACAAGTATTGCGAGTGGCTAAGCGCGCAGACTGGCCATTTCTATCGCTTGCCGACCGAAGCGGAATGGGAATACGCTTGTCGTGCCGGTTCGACTACGGCTTATTTTTTCGGCGATGATCCGACAAAGCTTTCTGAGTACGCCTGGTATGGTGCCAACAGCCATGAGAAGTACCAAAAGATCGGAACGAAGAAACCGAACCCTTGGGGTCTGTACGATATGTACGGCAATGCGATGGAATGGACGGCCGACCAGTTTGTGGCTGACTACTTTGCGCGGCTAAAGACGCCTGCTATTGACCCCTTCGTCCGGCCAGATGCCCTCTATCCGCGCAGTGTGCGTGGCGGAGGCTGGGCGAGCGACGCATCGCAATTGCGGTCAGCCTATCGCATGGGTTCAGACCCGAGTTGGGAACAGCAGGATCCGCAACTTCCGAAGAGCATTTGGTATCTTACAGACGCACCCTGGGTCGGCTTTCGACTCGTGCGGCCGGTCGAGATTCCCTCGGTTGAAGAAATGAATTTCTACTGGAACAGCTCGACGGATAAGTTTTAGGCCTTCCAAACAAATCAATACCGCGAGTCGTATTCATCACAACAGCACAAGGAGCCATCAGGTGGACCAACAACGTCAAACCGATCGTCGCGAATTCATGAAATATGCCGGTGCTGCCACTGCCCTCTCGGCACTCGCAGCGCCGCGCGTGTTTGCCTCGGCCGGCGTGAACCACAAATTGCAAATTGCGCTCGTTGGCTGCGGCGGGCGCGGCACAGGCGCCGTTGTCGATGCGCTCACCGCCGCAAGCTACCCAATCAAGTTGGTCGCAATGGCCGACGTATTCGAACACAAGATGAATGAGAGCGCTACTGCGCTGGGGCGACAATACCAATCGACTCCGGATCTTGTTAACGTCCCCGACGATAAGAAGTTCATCGGCTTCGACGCCTACAAGCACGCGATGGATGCATTGCAGCCGGGCGACATCGTGATCCTCGCGACGCCGCTGGCTTTTCGCTGGGTCCACTTTCAGTACGCGATCGACCGCGGCCTCAACGTTTTCATGGAGAAGCCGCTGGTTGCCGATAGCCCCTCTGCCAAGAAGATGCTCGACCTGGCTAAAAAGGCCGATGACAAGAACTTGAAAGTTGCGGTCGGCCTCATGATTCGCCATTGCCGCGCTCGCCAGGAATTGCACAAGCGAATCAGCGACGGCGAAATCGGCAACCTCATCGCGATGCGGGCCTATCGCATGCACGGCCCGGTCGGCTCGTGTTTCTCAGATAAAAAGCCGAAGGATCGTGACGAACTGCTGTGGCAAATCGAACGATTCCATAGCTTCATTTGGGCCAGCGGCGGGTTGTTCAACGACTTCTATGTTCACCAAATCGATGAAGTCTGCTGGATGAAAAACGCCTGGCCAATCAAGGCTCAAGCGCTCGGCGGCCGTCACTTCCGCGGTGACAAGGTCGATCAGAATTTCGACAACTACTCTGTCGAATACACGTTCGAAGATGGCAGCAAGTTTTTCTTCGACGGCCGCACGATGATCGGCACTCGCAACGATATGTCCAGCGTCGTCCACGGCACGAAAGGTTCGGGCATTGTCAGCACCTCGGGCCACTTCCCCGGCCGCTGCCGAACGTTCAACAGCCAGAATCAGGACGAAGCCTCAACCGTGTGGAGCGCCAAACAGCCGGAAGCTAATCCCTACACGCTTGAATGGAAAGACCTGTTGCAAGCCGTCACGAACGACGAGCGGTACAACGAGGTGCCGCGAGCGATTCAGGCATGCCTCGTGGCGAACATGGGCCGCATGGCAGCGCACACGGGACAGGAAATTACGTTCGAACAGATTTCCAATTGCGACCAAGAGATGGCTCCTGGCGTAGCAGATTTCTCAGACAAGTCTCCCGCCCCGGTCATTGCAGACGCAAATGGGAAGTATCCGGTACCGACTCCTGGCGTCACCGTCGATCGCGAGTACGCAACGGCGTAGCGCGAACTGACGACGATTACGGAATCATGTGGCCGCGATGGAAGTCTGCGCGGCCTTCGTCTTTCCGTCCAGAAGACAACTTACGTTGATGTCGCCCAAGACGTTAATCGTTGTGCGGCAACGATCGAGGAACCAATCGACGGTCAGCAATAGCGCGATGTATTCGATCGGCAGCCCGACCGCCGAAAAGACGAGCGTCATCGTGACTAAGCCGGCTTCTGGAATTCCGGCCGCACCCACGGACGCGATGATTGCCGTGAGCACGATAGTGGCTTGCTGCGCGAAGCTCAGCTGCTGACCAATCAGTTGAGCGATGAAGAGAGCTGCCATCGCCTCATAGAGCGCGGTGCCGTCGTTATTAAAGTTCGAACCCACCAGCGCGCCCAGGCTCGCCGATTCTTGCCGCAGTCCTACTTTTTCGGTGAGGCAGGCGTAGGTGACGGGCATCGTGGCTGTGGAGCTATCCGTCGAGAACGCCATCACGAGCGCGTCCCGTACACCTCGTAGCAGCTTGAAGGGTCGCACCCAAGAGCCCATCCGAATTCGAACGAGATACCAGCCAGCTTGCAACAACAATCCCAGCAGCACCGCGAAGATGAAGGCGCCCATCGCTTTCAGCGGCCCAAAGCCTTCGGTCCCGACGACTTTCGCGACAATCGCGAATACGCCAATCGGCACTAATTGAATGAGCCAATGCAGCACCTTGAGTAAGACCGTGTAGGCAAGTTCGACGAGATCTTGAACGTTGTTGACTGGCTTCGTTTTGACGCCCCGTAGCGCCACGCCAAACGCCACGGCAATAAAGATAACACCGATGATGTTTTGTTTGTCGCCGAGCGGGCCGAGAATGCTTTTCGGCACATTTTGAACCAGGAGCTCGACTGGCGAAGCCGTCGTCGATTCGTTCTTCGCGGCAGGTGCCGGCTTTTTGAGTTCCGACCAAGAGCCAGGCCGCACCAGATTCGCGACCGCCAGCCCGATTAGAATCGCCACTGTCGTATTGAGTAGCAGCAACCCGGCCAATCTTGACGCCGTCTTGCCGGCGATTTCTGTAGTCATCAGCACGTGGGTAACCGCAACCAAGATTAACGGTGGCGCCAGAGCACCTAGCAATTGCAGAATCACCACGCTCGGAATTTCAAAGATGAGCGCACGCTCGCCAAGCAGCAGGCCGACAATAAGACCGAGCAGCATCGCCACCAGAATGCGCAGATATAATGGAATCGAGTTCCATCGGCCGAGCCAACCAGCGGATCGAGATTTTGGTTCAGCCACACGGTCTTCCTACTCAAATCGGGCCCCTCTTGGCATAATCCTTGCCTCGTATCTTAGGGCTCGCGGCTGAAATCGCAATCGAAACATGGTTCGCGTGCGGACAATTGAATACCAGGCGGGATAGTGCTTTGCACCGTTTCCCAAGCTGGTTACAATAGCCAGGGTTGGCCGCAGGTCCAACTCCCACCTCCCACCGATTAGGCGACGGCAGTCCGTAGGCTGCATCTCAACGATCGAATCCCTCGGCCCGCACAGGAGCCTGTTGGATGTTACGTTTCGCACCGCGCTTGTTTCGCGACTCGCGACCAGTGGTCCTAGCCGCCACGTTCGCACTCTTTCTAGGGCAGTTCGTGCACGCAGCGGACGACGCCGCGAAGCCAACTCCCAACGACAAGGCCCCGACCGCCGCTGAGAAAAAACCGGTCAGCTATCGCACCGACGTGCTGCCAATCCTGCAAGCGAATTGCCAAGGTTGCCACCAGCCGGCCAAGGCGAGCGGCAAATTGGATATGACGTTGTTTAAAAACTTGCTCACGGCAGGCGAGAGCGGTTCGATAGCGATTATTCCAGGCAAACCAGGCGACAGCTATCTGCTCGATCAAATCACTCCTGATAAGGGCGAAGCGGCGATGCCCAAAGGCAAGCCGGCACTCGCAGCGAGCGAAATCGCGACCATTCGCCAATGGATCGAAGAAGGCGCGAAAGACGACACGCTGCCAGATACCGCGCCTCCTGTCGATGCCGATCATCCGCCGATTTACAACGCGCCACCAGTGATCACATCCCTCGATTGGTCACCCGATGGCCAGTTGCTCGCGGTCGCCGGTTTCCACGAGGTATTGCTGCAAAAGGCAGACGGTAGTGGACTCGTTGCGCGGCTCGTCGGCGTGTCGGACCGTATCGATTCCGTCCGCTTTTCGCCCGACGGCAAGAAACTCGCGGTGACCGGCGGCCGGCCCGCGCGCTCTGGCGAAGTGCAAGTTTGGGACGTCGCCGAGCATAAGTTATTGCTGTCAGCTCCGGTCACCAGCGATGAAACTTTCGGGGCGTCCTGGTCGCCCGATGGAAAGCGAGTCGCGTTCGGCTGCACCGACAAATCGGTGCGCGTAATCGACGCGGAAACCGGTGCTCAGGTGCTATTTCAGCAATCGCACGACGACTGGGTGCTCGGCACGACCTTCTCGAACGACGGTAGCCATCTGGTTTCCGTCGGCCGAGACATGGCCGCGAAGCTGATCGAAGTCTCAACGCAGCGTTTCGTGGACAACATCACGTCGATCACACCCGGAGCGCTCAAGGGGGGTATTCAGTGCGTGCGAACGCATCCGCTGCGAGATGAAATCATCTTCGGCGGCTCGGACGGCATCCCGCGTATCTATCGCATGGAGCGCAAAACCGCTCGCCAAATTGGCGATGATGCGAATCTACTGTGGGAATTACCGGCGCTCCCCGGCCGCGTGTTCGGAGTCGATATCACGCGCGATGGCGGGACGATTGCCGCCGGCAGCAGTCTCGACGGCCACGGCACCGTCTATGTCTTCCGCATGGAGCCCACGCCAAAGATTCCAGACAGCATTCAAGCGATTCTTAACAAGCCATTGCCCGCGCGTTCGGCCGATGAGACTGCCCAGTTGCACAAACACTTTGAACAAGGTGTGCAAACGCCGGTGAAATTCGACGTGGCGGAAGGTGGCGTCTACGCGGTGGCACTGAGCCCAAAGGGCGAGCGAGTTGCCGCAGCGGGCAGTGATGGGACGGTACGAATCATCGATGTCCAAAAAGGCTCGCTCCTCACGTCGTTTGTACCGGTGCAAATCAGCAAAGCCGATGCCCAAACAATCGCCACCGAACATACTCTGCCGACACAACCGACCGCGCCCACGCTCGCGACTGAACCTCCCCTGCCGGCGGATAAGGTCGTAAAGATCGACGTCGAGCCAGCTGCCATTCAGCTCAATAGTCCCTGCCGCTATGGCCAAGTAGTTGTCATGGCGGAGTACGCATCCGGTGCGCGTGTCGACGTCACGCGGCAAGCAAAGCTCACGCTGTCCGAACCGGTTGCCGTCGTAAATAGCCTTGGCTTGGTGACGCCTGCGAAGGAGGGTCACGCTACACTCGCAGTTACGCTCGGCGACAAGAGCAGCAACGTCGACGTGCAGGTTGCGAATCTGGATCACCCTGCCCTGCCCGATTTCGTGCGCGACGTGGCCCCGGTTATCGCCCGAGCTGGCTGCAACGCAGGTACGTGCCACGGTGCCCAAAAGGGCAAAAACGGCTTCAAACTTTCACTGCGCGGCTACGATCCAATTTTCGACGTCCGCGCTCTGACCGACGATCATGCCTCGCGGCGCGTCAATATTGCGTCGCCCGCGAAAAGCCTCATGCTCCTCAAGCCGACGGCCAGCGTGCCGCACACGGGCGGCCTGGTAATCAAGCCTGGCAGCACGTATTACGAAACGCTACGACAGTGGATCGCCGCCGGCGCGCAGCTCAATCTGACTTCGCCGCGGGTGACAGGCATCAAAGTATCGCCGCAAAATCCAGTTATCGAAACGATCGGGGCGCGGCAACAAGTACGCGTCGTCGCCACGTACTCGGACGGCACCGAGCGCGACGTCACGCGCGAAGCGTTCATCGAAAGCGGCAACACCGATATTGTCAAAGCGGTGGCGGATGCGCCGGGCCTGCTCGAATCGCTCCGCCGCGGCGAAGCGGCCGCCCTCGTTCGCTACGAGGGCAAGTACGCGGCGACAACTCTCACCGTAATGGGCGACCGCTCCGGATTTGTGTGGAACGATCCGCCGTCAAACAACCATATCGACGAGCTCGTCTCAGCCAAGCTGAAACGCACGAAGACGCTGTCCTCCGATGAATGCACCGACTACGAGTTCGTCCGCCGCGTGTACCTCGACCTCACCGGGTTGCCTCCAACGCCCGAGCAAGTTCAAGCGTTTGTGGATGATCAGCGTGACACTAAGGCCAAGCGCGATGAACTCGTCGATCACCTCGTCGGCAACAAAGATTACGTCGACTTCTGGACCAACAAGTGGGCCGACCTGTTAATGGTCAACCGCAAGTACCTAGGTGTCGAGGGTGCTACCGCATTCCGCAACTGGATTCATGGCGAGCTGGAAACAAATCGTCCGTACGACCAATTCGTGCACGAAATTCTCACGGCAAGCGGCTCAACGAAGGACAACCCGGCCGGCTCGTACTACAAAACGCTGCGGACGCCTGAAGCGCTCATGGAGAACACGACGCAGCTGTTCCTCGCCACGCGGTTCAACTGCAATAAGTGCCACGACCATCCGTTCGAGCGTTGGACTCAGGATCAGTACTATCACCTGGCTGCGTTCTTTGCCCAAATCGATCGCACCAAGGACCCGGCCGGCGGCGACCGCATGATTGGCGGATCAGCCGTCGAAGCAGGTCAGCCGTTGTTCGAAATCATCGCCGATGCGAAACAGGGCGAGGAAACTCACATCCGCACCGGCGCGATCAGCCCTCCGGTGTTCCCGTTCGAGGCGAAGCACGAAATCAAATCGGATGAAGCCCGCCGGACGGAACTCGCCGCCTGGCTCACATCGCCGGATAATCCGTACTTTGCCAAGAGCTATGTGAACCGCGTATGGGGTTACCTCACGGGCCGCGGCATCATCGAACCGCTCGACGATATTCGCGCCGGCAACCCGGCCACGAACCCCGAACTGCTCGATTACCTCACCAGCGAATTCATCAAAAGCGGTTTCAACGCGCGGCACATCATGCAGCTCATCTGCAAGTCGCGTACGTATCAGCTCTCGGTCGAAACCAATAAGTGGAACGCAGACGACCAGATCAACTTTTCGCACGCTCGCGCGCGGCGCTTGCCAGCGGAAGTCCTGTACGATGCGATCTATCGGGCAACCGGCGCGACTTCGTCTTTCGCTGGCGTCGCGCCAGGCACCCGCGCCGCCACGCTGCCGGATGTCGGCGTCGAACTTCCCGATGGTTTCCTCGGCAATCTCGGCCGCCCGGCGCGAGAAAGCGCGTGCGAATGTGAACGTTCCAGCAATCTACAGCTTGGTCCGGTGATGGCGCTCGTAAGCGGGCCAACGGTGGGTAACGCCATCAGCGACCCGGAGAACGCCATCGCGAAAATGGTGACCGCTGTGACAGACAACAGCGATGTCGTGAAGCGGCTTTGGCTGCGGTTCCTCAATCGCCCGGGCAAGCCGGAAGAAGTAACCGCCGCCACGAAGATGTTCGACGATTTAGATGCCGAGCACGCCAAGCTAGTCACGGAGCTTGACGCATATTCGAAGGAGCTGGCGCCGAAACTCGCGCAGCGAGAACTCGACCGGCAGAACAAAATCGTCGGTCTGCAGACCGAACTCGATGCTTACCGCGAAATCGCAGCGCTGCGAGGACCGCGGGCCGAGCAAGAACGCAATGATCGCATCGTCAAGGCACAAGCCAATTTGGCGGCATACGACAAGCAACTGGCCGACGGCCTACCAAAATGGGAGGCCGGTCAAAAAAAGAAGACTCGCTGGTATCCGGTGGAACCCGCCGAGCTGGGTGCCAGCTTCCGCGCCAAACTCACGCAGCAACCAGATAGTTCGATCTTCGTCGAAGGTGAGAAAGCCAAGGGTTCATATCGCGTTGTGGCCCCGATTCCATTAGATAAAGTGACCGGCATCCGCCTCGACGCGCTCGCCGATGATCGTCTAGCGAATAAGGGTCCCGGTCGCGGCACGGACGGCAATTTCGTCGTGACCGAGTTCACAGCCCGAGCTCTCGCCACAGGCAGCCCTACGAATTTGGTCCGCAGTTGGGATTTCGCTCCCGGTGAAAACGATTGGCAGCCTGAACCAAGCGTCAAAGTGATTGCCGACGGCGGCATGCGACACTTGTTCGGCAACGGCCAACGGGCGGGTTTGAAAACCGCTGTGAAAGCGCCGGCAGGACCATATCTCCTCGATATCGTCACGGGAATTCGGCCGACGGTCTCGATCACATTGCAGTGGACGACCGCCAACGGCCCGAGCTTCGACGAAGTCAGGGCTGCTCATCGCATTCTGCCAGCCGGTAGCGGCGGCAGCCTCGCCACGCCGATTACGATCGACGCCGACAGCGAACTCACAAGCCTCCGGCTGATTGTCGACGACGATCAAACCGTGCTGCCGATTGATGCCATTCGCCTGTTCTCTGCCGAAGGCGCGAAGGCGACAGACTTGAAGCTCGAAAAGGCAAAGGCCACCTTCAGCCAGCCTGGCTACGCAATCGCCTCGGCAATCGACGGCGATAAAGGCACGGAGCTCAACAACGGTTGGGCCATCGCGCCGCAGTTCGGGCGCGACCATTCGGCTCACTTCAATTTGCAATCGCCGCTCGAAGGAGCGAAAAACAGATTAATGGAGTTCACGATCTACCAGAATTTCCAGGACGGTCAGCATTCACTCGGCCGTTTCCGCCTTTCTGTAACCGATTCAAAGCCACCATTTTCTTTTGGGCTGCCGCCTCAAATTAATGCGATCCTGGCAAAAGCTCGAGATAAGCGTACCGATGCAGAGCGCCAAATGCTAATCGCTCAAGAGCGGTTGGCCGACAAGCACTACCCCGAGTTGCAAGCCGCGCTCGCTACAGCCCAGCAAGGCGCTGCGGCCGACCCACGCCTAAAAGAACTGGAGATTCAGCTCGCCGCGGCTCAACAATCGCTCGCGATCGATCCGAAATTGCAGCAAATGCGGCGAGCAGTCGAGCTCAGCGAAGAGCAGTTGAAAAATAAGCGGCTGACCACCGCCCAAGACATCGTTTGGGCGCTGATCAATAACCCCGCGTTCCTGTATAACCACTAGCACCGAGCAAACTTCTAATCACGAGGCCCTTATGTTCCGAATCGTTGGTCCGAATGCCAAAGATTTGTGTGATCCTCATTTGCGGCCGAGCCGACGAGATGTTTTGCGCGTCGGCGGCGCGGGCATGCTCGGTCTCTCACTCAGCTCGCTGATGAAGCTCCAGGCGGTCCACGCGGGCACTTCAGTGGCCGGTAGCGCAGCCACTGGCGGCGGACCTGGCTGGGGCAAAGCCAAAAGCGTGATTATGGTCTACCTGCAAGGCGGGCCGAGCCATCTCGACATGTGGGATCCGAAGCCGGATGCGCCCGAGAACATTCGCAGCACCTTCAAAAACATTGGTACCAAACTGCCCGGCGTCAGCTTCACCGAAATCCTGCCGAAGCTCGCCCTAATGAACGATCGCTTCACGATGATCCGGTCGATGGCCTATACGCCGAACGGTCTTTTCAACCACACCGCGGCCATCTACCAAATGATGACCGGCTACACGACGGATAAAGTAAGTCCATCAGGCCAACTCGAGCCGCCAAATGGCCAGGACTTCCCCAATTTCGGCTCACAGATCGTGCGGCTTCATCCGCCCACCGAGCCGATGCTGCCGTTCGTTATGCTGCCTCGACCGCTGCAAGAGAGCAATGTCGTCGGAAAAGGCGGCTCGGCCGGGTTCTTGGGCAAGGCCTACGATCCGTACACGCTGTTCCCGGATGGCGATGACATGGACATGGCCAAAATGGACCACATCAAGATCGACGATTTGAAAATGCGGCCCGACGTGTTCGCCGTACGTCTCGAACGTCGTGCAAAACTTCGTGATCTCATTGATGCGCAGATGCCCGCGGTCGAGAAGGCCGTCGAAAAAGAAAACCTCGACGAGTATTATGCACGGGCGCTCAACTTGGTCACTTCGGGCCGCGCGCGCGACGCATTCGATCTATCATTGGAACCCGATGGCCTCCGCGATCAGTACGGCCGCAATACGTTCGGCCAGAGCTGCCTCCTCGCGCGGCGGCTCATTCAAGCCGGCACGCGCGTGGTCGAGGTAATCTGGCCCAAGATCGCCAATTCCGACAATCACTCGTGGGATCACCACGCCGATCTTACGAAGCGGATGAAAATGCAATCGGGTCCGCTGCTCGATACGGGACTTTCCGCACTCATCGACGACATGGACAAACGCGGCATGTTCGAAGACACACTGCTCGTTTGCATCGGCGAGTTCGGCCGCAGTCCGCAGAAGGGCGTAAGCACCTCGGGCAATGCGAATTCGGCCGACGGCCGCGATCATTGGCCGTACTGCTACACCGCCGTCATGGCTGGCGCCGGCATCAAACGCGGCTACGTGCACGGCAAGAGCGATGCGACTGCTTCGGCACCGCTCGAGAACCCGGTCCACCCGACCGAAGTTCTCGCGACGATTTACCACGCGCTCGGCATTGCGCCGGAAACGATCGTCTTCAACCATCTCAATCAACCGCGCGAGCTCGTGAAGGCCCAAGCGGTAACGGCACTATTCTCATAGCGCAATGTCGCGTCGTCGGAAGCCTGGGCTGCGGCAACCAACTCTGCGATATACGCAGATCGACGCCATCGTTATCAAGCCGGCAAAACTCAGCTGCGGCTCGGGAACCTTATTGTTCGCCGATGCACCGGCAGCCACCGTTTGCCCAAAATGGGTACGCCACGCGTCGTAGTCGCTTTGCGTATAGCTGGCGCCGAATCCGCTACGCCACAAAACATAGTCGGCCAGATCGACGACTCCATTCTGGTCGAAATCGCCAGGTAGTCCGGGCACGGCGTCAATGACCACGGCCAGGATGGACTGGAAGGGGACACTCAACGCAAACGAGGTTCCTAGCCCGGTCGTAAGCGAAGTCATAAGTGGCGTCGTTTGTCCAACCCCATAAAGCCACATAGTTCCAGATTGAGCCAGCGAAAGGCCAGCGATATTGATGTTCACGCTGGAACTACCGGACGGATTAAGGTTCGCAATGAGCATGCCAATGCGTCCGTCGGCCAAGCGCGTCGAGTGGACCTCGATGTTTCCGTCCGAAGAGGTTGTGTCCACAAAGTCGGCGCCCGTTTCGGCTATATGACTGAAGACTTGAATGCCGTAGAAAGCGGGCCCTGGCGTAAGTGCCGCTGTATCGCCCACGAAGCTGGTTTTGCTCATTTCCAACCAGTCCGCGCTCTTGACGCCATCGGCGAGCGCGGTGGCGTACGTATTGGCAGCATACACGCCGTCAACAACGGGGTTGCTCATTGTGCCGAAATATCCGAATTCGGTCATATGCAATTCGATACGCTTGGCCGCGCCGGCGCTCACGTAGTTATTCATCCGATCGCGCTCGCTTTGAAACCAAGCAGGCAAATCATCCGTAGCGTTGAGCAGCGTCGTTGCGTTATTGTTGGTATTTGGATAGTAATGCATAATGCCGAAATCCATGTTCGCGCCGGCGATTTGCAGCACGTTACGATCCCAGTTTCGCGCCGAGTCTGCCACGTCGCCCACGCCTCCAACTCCCGTCAAAACCGCGCCTACTTTAATCGTCGGATCGACTGCTTTCATCGCGGCAGCAAAGGCGTTGAAATTGTTGCCGTAAGCCGTCGGCGATAGCGATGCGTTGTTGCCGCGCGCGGCGCCCGTCGCGGCGTGCAAATCATTCTCCCAGTTGTAGTTGGCGTTGATATCTGAGTAATACCCGTTGCCGTTGATTTCGTTCCCAATCTCCCAGTACTTAATGCCCACCGGTTGGCTCCGGCCAATGGCGAGGAAGTCGTATTGGTTGTCGGGATTCTGGGCCGCGGTTAGAGATCTCAAGTGGGCCCAGTAGCCGACGGTTTGCCAATCGTTGCCTTCCGCGTCAACGCCGATCGAAACATCGTTTGGCGTTCCATACAGGCTCGCATCTCCATTCGCATACGCGACCCACGCAGCGGCTTCCTTCGGCTGCCCACCCATCGCAGATTGATGACTCGACCCGTAGTCGACCGTCACCATTCCCTGCGTACCGGCTTGATTCAGCACTTGCGCGAAATGCCCGAAGTCCGATTGGTTCGCCGAATACCCGCCTGTAGCCGTGTGGTTCGACCAATGGTAGATATCCGAGTAGCTGCCGCCCGGGTATCGAAGAAGGCCGACACCGGCCTCCGCAATTCGGCCAGGCAACGCCGCATTGCCCCACTGATTTGCATAAACCGAAGTGTGCAAACCGATGCCGGTGCTCGGAAGAACGGCCACGACGTGGGCCGCATTTACGTTCACGTTGACCTGAGCGAAAACAGCTGGGCTGCCGAAAGTACTCAGCAGCAGGAGTTCTGTGAGAAGAGTTACAATCGCGCGGCACGCGATTGACCGCTCAGTCGGCAAGAACTTTGAAGTATTGTAGGACCCGGTCAAACTCAATTAATTCCCGTAAGATCGTTCGATTCACCAAGCGCCATGCCATTGCGAGTGCCTAGACTGTTGAAGATGGTGACGTCGATATCGAAGCTGACCGTGTGGACCGAACCATCGGCAAAGACGGCATTAATGCCGCCGGTGTGCGGTGAGCCAAATTGGTAAACGTTGTAGCTACCACACACGGGATTCGCTAAATCGTCACCAAAGTATTTGTTGGTGCTATTGGTCGTATCCCAACCGATGGAGTCGCCGTCACGAACAGGCAAAAAGGCCGTCGAGCGGATTTCATCCGCGTCCCAGCCGTCCGTCCATCCCCGGTCGTCCGAATTTCTCGCAGGGCCTGCTTCGTAATTGTCACTGCGGATGTACTTTTCGGAGACGACCATCGTCTTGCTCGTGCCATCCGTAATCCTTGACATCTTCACAGGCTGGGTAACCATAGTCGCCGGTTCACCGACCCAGGGAAGAGCCCCGCCGCCGCTAAGATATCGCCAAGTCGACCTTACGATGACCCCATCGTACACCGTGTTATTTCTTGGCTCGTTGCCGCTTCCATTTCCGCCATTCACCGAAGACAGTAAGCCGGGCTGCTTCGTGAGCGACGAGCACAGTATAAATGGCACATTCGCTGCCGGGTTATATTGCGGAAAAACACCGCGGCGGCGCTGGAATTCTTGGTCGGTGGCGGGAACGGCAGCCGCGTAATCCATCGTGGCGATGAGCCCCCACGTTGGCCCCCAGCTGGTCTTCGCCGCGCGACGCTAAGGGCAGACGAAAATCGACACCACGACGTTTTGCAAGTCTTCCGTCTTCTGGAGCGAATAGGCAGACGTCTCTTCGATGTACGGCAAAAGTTGATAACCCCAACCCAAACCTTCTTTTTCTGGAGGTAAGGGCTTTCCGCTGTCGAGGTTCTGCTCCAGCCCAAACGTCGAGGTCCCGTCAGGCGAGGTCTGCAAGTACCGCGCGCCGCCGGTGGGAAACACCTTGAGGGCGTCGACGTGGTTCTGCAGCGCAATGCCGATATTCTTGAGATTGTTGCTGCACTGCGTGCGTCGCGCCGCCTCGCGCGCCGCCTGAACCGCCGGCAGCAACAGCGCCACTAAGATGCCGATAATTGCAATCACCACCAGCAATTCGACGAGAGTGAACGCACGACGCATTTCAACCTCCTTCGCACCACTCGCAATCAATGGCAAGTCAGACTCACACCTTCAGCACTCGGCCAATGGTAGGCTCGGCGGCTGCAGTGCCGCCGAGCAACGAACCTCCACGGCTCTCCACAATTCTGCTGCTAAGAACGAGAAGTCCGGAACGCGCTTACCGCGAATCCCAAGATGAGCGTCAACACCAGGCTCGATGGCTCAGGCACTCCTCCTGCCGAGAGTGAGCCAGAGCCAGCCCCCGCATCGGCGAAGCGAACGTTGTCGATGATGGTCGTCATCTGCGAGTAGTCCGAACCGAAGTGCGACCGCCATTCCGCGTAGTCAGCTGCGTCCACCGTACCTGGCGAAACCGTCTCATTGGCTAAGGTACTACCACCTAAGTTTTTTCGCCACGTGACATAGTCGGCCGTGTTGACCACACCATCATTCGAGTAGTCGCCCGGTTTCACCGATGGCGCGCCTTGATCTGCGCCTTGAATTGGCAGAAACAGCTCCCAGTAGGAGCCATCGACGGTGCCCGCATTCACGTACGCCTGGGCATTGGCCTTGATACCCGTTGCGGCCAAGTCGAGGACCACTGTCGCAGTCAAACTCCCGCCGTCATCACCGGCAACGGGAAAGTCGAGCTGATTTTGCTGCCAGCCGCCTTGGTTGGAGTTAAACACAACAAAGATTTGTCGATAGCTAGGGGACCAACCATCGCCAGCCACGCCGTTGTCCGTCGTCGTGGCATCAAGCACGAGAAAATCATGAGTTGCGACGGCTTGGGCTAACGCCATCCCGCCCTTCAGATCAAGTTCGATCGTCCATGCATTCGGCGCTTGATGGATGGCTAAAGCGCTGCTGCCATCGGTTGCGCCGACGGTCACATAATCGGGCGGCGCTGCACCCGGCCCTTCCCAGTTGACGCCCACGCTGCTGGAAAGCGAGCCTTCGAAACTTCCGATCACCTGTGCCTGACAAAATAAAGGAGCGCTCCCGACCGCAAATACGATAGCGGCGCCCGTGACGGCCGCCATAGAACTAAAACTTTTCCGCATCGCCAAGTACCTCCAACCAAGGGGGACAAGTTGCTTCAGTCTGCCGCCGTCGCCGACCTAACTGCTAGGCCAATCCGTGCGGACGAAACTTGAATTGAGTAAACCGCGTGACATAAAAGTTGTCTTCAAAAGACGTTGACCGCTTTGCAAAAACCACTTCTCTTTCCGATTCGTGCAATCCGCTTATGCGAAACAACACGGCTGCTCTGTTGTACTTTCATCTCGCAAGTACGTTTCAAACCTCCTTCTCGTTATTTCCTGTGCCCCTGCCGTGAATTACGCCGTTTAATTGGCAACTCGCATGGCCGGTCCCGTCGAACCTCGAACTATCAATTTCGGCTTGACCATTTCCACGATCGGCTTGCGATCTTCGAGTGGTAACTCGATGTCTTGAAGAAGCATCCGCGCCCCCAGTTCGCCAATCGTGGCCGCATCGAAGCCCACCGTAGTAAGCGGCGGCGTCATATACCGCGTCGCAAATAAATCGTTGAATCCCACGACGCTCAGGTCGGCGGGAATCGAAACGCCGTACTGCCACATCGCGTGTACGATCAGGGTTGCCTCGAGATTGCTGTAACACACGATAGCGGTCGGCCGATCATTTCCTCGGACGAGAATATCGATCACGTTTTCTTCCGGCGAATAAACGCATTCACGCGGTTCAACACCGGCCTCGTCCATTGCCGCCCTGTAACCGACCCGTCGTTCCGCGACACTGCAATGAGGCTTCACCGTATCATGGACGAAATAAACAATGCGCTTATGCCCTAACCCCAACAGATGCTTCGTAGCGGCGTAGGCGCCCGCAGTGTCATCAATCACAACTTGTGAGATCGAAGGATCGGAATTGTCTCCCAACAACACCAAGGGCAAATCTCTTTCACGGACAGCTGCCAACACATCCGGTGGCAAGGAATGAAACACGACTCCGCCGTCGATCTGGCCGCCGAGTACAATTTCTTCCCACGCTCCGCTCGAATCGATCGGAGCAAACACCAGATGATATTTTGAGCGCTGCACCTCTCGCACCAGGCTGTGCACGACCTCGGTGTTCATCCCCTCAAAAATCCACGCGTCATCCGTATAAAGCAGCCCGATACCATGCGTGCGACCGCGCGAAAATGCACGCGCACGCAGATTGGGGCGATACCCCATCTCGCGGGCGAGTCGCCGAATACGCTTAGCCGTTTCGGCACTCCGGCGATGCGATTCCTTTACATCGCCACGCAGAATTCTTGCAACGGTTGAGCTCGAAACACCGGCCAGCTCGGCTATCTCGTAAATTGTGACTGCCATACCCGCGAACCCGATGATTCAAACTATATGTGTGAACGTGAAACGGTTTGACGTACCCACCTGTTAGCGCATTTATTAACTAGCGCAACATTCCGCCATCAGACACGCGTAAGCCGAATAGAGCCAGAAAAGATAAAATCCACCAACCACGGAAATCGCTGCTCAAATGCAATTTGCCACCGGTGTCATGCTAAGCCTTTCTCGCAGCATTGTCAACGTTTTCTCAGCGCTTTTTGCTGATTTCGCGAAGCGACCAGAGACTCAACATCCAAACCCTGCGGCGGCCGCCGATTCCGCCGCGACGTAGCTCACTTGCTCACCAATTCAACGTTAATCGTGTTACGCCCCGGCGACACGTCGTATTGAAGCCCCGATTTCGCGTCGTCTTCGTATTTTTCTGGGATCAAAAGCTTGCCTGGCGGTGGCCGGTCTCCGCGCTTCACGTTTTCTGGCATCTTGCGCACAGACACGGCAACGCGGTAACTGCCCAATGCCAGCCCCGCGTCGCGGCTCGTTTCCAGCTTATAAGTGCCATCGCTCGCGATGGATCCCGTGGCCGGCCTGCCGTGAGCGGTTATCGGCGCGAATACAATCGTTCCAGGACCAATCTTGTTCCCATCGAGCGTAACCGTTCCTGAAACTTCCGACTCCATGGAGCCGCCCCGGCAACCAACGAAAACAGCAATCGCCGCCGCGACGGACAGCACTGCGTACCGCCGATTACCCCTCATCCCTTGCATCAGTTTCATCAGGTTTTGACTCGAATTGTTATATGCACCAAGTCGTGCGTCACTTGCGCCCCCACGACCACTTTTTTTCAAGGAACGGTTTGAAGCAATCCTAGAGCGACTGTTCCTCGATTTGTGGCAACACTTTCACGGTGCAGCCGGCGCCGCCGAGTTTGCCGGCATCGCGCAGGGCGTCGGGCGGCTGGGCTATCCACCTGCTTCTCCGCTCTCGAATATCCAAGGCTCTTATTGCCAATGCAGCGATCGGCCATGGCTACATGCCACCGGTGGCATTTTTAATCCTCGCGTACATAAATGTCAAGAAGACTGTCCTGCCGGTATGGAAAACCGAGTGTGAATTTTCTGCCGAGAGAACATACATCGCAACCGGCGCCACTCGGTCGAGTGCATGAAAAAAGCCGCACCACAAAGTGGTACGGCTTTTGAGTTTTACTTAATCACCGCAACCGAAATTAGCTTCGGCGGCGACGAATAACACCACCTGCCATTCCGAAAACACCCATTCCTACGAGTGCTAACGAAGCGGGCTCGGGGACAACCTGAATCTGGATGTTATCGAAGTACACCTTCGCTTGAGCGCCGTCGCCATTCATAATCAGGCCGAAGCGGTAGAAGGTTTCTCCCGTCGGTATGTCGATCCCCTTGGAAGCAAGGGTAAATGCGACGTGGCCCGACAAAACATCCGTCCCGGTAAGCTGAGTACCGTTTAGCTCCATTTCCTTTCCAGATCCCGGAAAATCCTGAGCGTAGGCGCCGCTTCCTTCATTGTAGTAGCTACCTACTTGCAAGAAGGTGCCGTAGTTTCCGGGAGACAAATTGGGGTCTACGTACCAGTCATAACTAACGACTGTGTTCGCCTCGTTGGTCGAGGCCGCCAGCATCGTTTGATAAAGAGGATCGCTCGCATTCCCCGTCGAGATGTCCGCTTCTTGGAACGCACCAGTACGCAGGACTTCCATTCGGTTGCTTCCGCCGATATTTACGATCGGAAAACTCGCGGAAGCGTCATTGCTGAACTTGAGACCGAATCCTTGATCGGTGCCGCCTTCAAAGTTGTACAACACCGATTGCGCCGAGGCTTGCGACATACCCAGCCCGAGTGCCGCTGCCGTGATGAGTGCGCAATTTTTTAGAGCCGCCCAATTGCACTTCATAAGCAAATCCCTCCAAGGTTCAAAAGGTCATTAGTTCGCAGATCCCTTCAACTGTCGAAACTAAATTTCGACTCGGAAATATTTTGCCTGTTCTCGGTTCGTCGAAATGCCACCGATGTCGATTATAGGAGGCCGCACAGGATTTTAATACAAAAAATCTAAGAAAATCCAAAAAACGTTGGCCCAGGTGCCACGCTTTCGTATGTTCGACCCTGACTGCCGACGCCTTTTTCGCAATAGCTCCTACGACGCTCGTCAAATTGCAAATTATCGACCGCTGATCAAAGACTCGCGCACCCGATTGATTCTTCCACCCGCTGACCCGATCGCAACCGCGCTGGTCCGATCCAAAGCCGCCACACGCTGCCTCTCTCTTCAAACTCACGAGCCGTGAATTGGTGAATGCAGCTGTCGAGTCCGAAAATTCCGCTGCACGCGGCTAGCAGCCCGGGGAAGTATTCCGTCACGGCCGGCAGCTTGACAGGCATGGTATGTTACGCGGCGTGAGCATCCGAGGCCTGGCACGGAGGTATAGCCGATGACGATGGGCAAGCGACGACAGCGGCAGGAGTCGCTGTTT
>DATBAY010000358.1:0-4915 GCA_036271295.1 Lacipirellulaceae bacterium
ATGGTTGCGGATGGAAAGGTGTAAGGCATAAGTAGTAAGTCGTAATTGAGAGATTACGGCTTTTTACTTATTACTTACGACCTACTACTTACGTCTAATTGCTTAGTACTATGGACATCAAAACATATCGTGCGAAGACGATGCGAGACGCGTTGGAGCTCGTGCGGCGCGAGCTGGGGCCGGCGGCGTCCGTGCTGCATACGCGCGAGGTGCACGGCGGGCCGATTGGGCGGTTGGTGTTTGGAAGGAGATACGAGGTTGCGGCGAGTGCGACGGCGAATGTGCCGAGTCGGTTGCCTGTCGAGGCTGCGCGAGAAGCGGAGCCGGCATTGGATTATGTGGTCAATGGGGAAAGTGATGTTTCCTTTGAGAGTGATCGATTCGGCGTTGCGGCCGACGCTACGGAGATTGATGACTATCGGGCGCGTTATCGGGATGACTTCCGTCGGCAAGTGGCGGGGCAGTTGGACGAACTGCATGCGATGGTCGAGAAGTTGTGCGACCATGCGGCCGCGACACCGACGCACGATCTTCCGGAGGCGGTGTTCCGGGTATTCACCGATTTGATCGACGCGGACGTGGATGAATCCGTTGCGCGAGAATGGCTGGATGAAATTCGGCGCGAAGGGGATACACGAGTTTTGGCCGATCCGGCTTACGTAAAAACTCGCGTTGTTGAGCTGCTGGAGAGTGAGATCAAGGTTAGCGGTCCGATCATGACCGAGGCGGGTAAGTGCCGCGTGGTGGCGCTCGTAGGCCCAACGGGTGTCGGGAAAACGACAACGATTGCGAAATTGGCAGCCAACTATCGGCTTCGTGAGAAGCGGCGCGTCGGGCTGATCACTGTGGACACGTATCGGGTGGCCGCTGTCGAACAATTGCGGACATACGCCGACATTATCGACTTACCGATGGAAGTGGTGGCCACGCCGCGGGAGATGCGCGAGGCGGTGGCGCGGATGAGTCATCTGGACCTCGTACTCATGGATACGGCGGGGCGAAGCCCGCGCGATGAGGTGCGGATTCAGGAATTGAAGTCGATGCTGAGCGAGGCGGAGGCGGACGAAGTGCACTTGGTGTTGAGCAGCGCGGCGGGCGCGAAGAGCCTGGTCAGCACGGCGCAAAAGTTTGCGGACGTGGGCACGACGTCGATCGTGCTAACGAAGCTGGATGAAGCGCACAGCTTGGGACACTTGGTGTCGCTGGTGAGAAATTGTCCGTTGGCCGTGAGTTATTTGACCGACGGGCAGAACGTGCCGGATGACATTCAGGTTGCGAAGCGCGAAGAGATGGCGGAGCGGTTGTTGGGGATTGCGGGCTAGGGGCTGGGGAAGAAGAAGTTAGAAACGGGATCTCGCGGTTAGATATGTCGGATCAAGCAGATAAGTTGCGATTGTTGGCTGGGAAAGAGGCAGAGGGAGAGAAACGTGCGGACGGCCGATTGCCATTGGTTACGGTCAGTGGTGCGCGCGCGGGCGTCGGTACGACGACGGTTGCATTAAATTTGGCAGCGGTGCTGGCGGACCGCGGGTCGCAAGTACTGCTCGTCGATGCCGCGTCGCATCGCGCGGATGCTGATGAATCGATTGCTGCGCGGCGAGACATTGAGTTCGGGCTAGAAGACATATTTGCCGGAAAGTGCGGCCTTCAAGATGCCATCGTCACGGGAGCGGGCGGTTTGCAAATGCTACTGCAGCGTCGAGGTGTACGCGGCGGGTTGGATGCCACGCGCCAGGCTCAAGAACGATTCATGAGCAGTCTGCGATCGCTCGAAGAGCGATTCGAATTGATAATCGTCGATGCGGGGCGAGGGCTAACGACCTGGTCGCAGCGTTATTGGTCGCAAGGGAAATTGATAGTGCTCGTATCGACGCCGGACGATGAGGCGGTGCTGGATGCTTATACGGCGATCAAACAATCGACGGCGAATGGGGATCAGCTGCCGGTACGGTTGTTGGTGAACCAGGCGGATAGCATTGCCGCGGCGGAGCGTGCGCATCGGCGAATTGATAAATCATGCCAGCGGTTTTTGTCTTGTTCGGTGCCGGCGTTGCCGGCGCTGCTGCGATATGAGGCAACCGGCGGCATTGCGCGCAAGCCACCGCGCGTGTGGGAGATGCCTAACACGCCCTTCGGTCATGCGGCGCTGTGGTTAGGGCGTGCGGTTGCGGATTTGGTTGAGCACGAACCGCGCGGGAAACGCGGCGATGCATCGGAATGGCGCGTGAGTGCGTAAATAAGCGCTGCGCAACCGCCGGCGGAGCCGGGGCTGTCCGAAGAGTAAAGCTGTGGGTTGAGAACTGAAGTTAGTTGCGGTTATTCGGGAATTGTGATGATTGAGAAAATGATTCAAGTTCGAGGCGAAGGATTGTCGATAAAGTGCGATATCGCATCGGCGCGCCGATGTGGTTCAAACTGGCCAAGCTACGGCGAGTTTGACGGCACGCCAAGGAAGGCTTATGAGTCGTGTGTACGCCGGAATCCTGGGACCGCTGGCGATGGCAGTTATCATCTGCCGGGGCTGGTTGGACTCGGGCGGCGTGGAAGGCACACTCTGGTTGGCCACAATTTCCTTGGTGGGGTTCTCCGTCGTCGGCGCACTTATCGGGCATCTCGCCCAAGCCACGATCGACGAATCTGTTCGCTCGAAGCTCGAGCAGCAGCTGGCAGGCAACGCGGAGAAAGCGGGCGGCTGATGTTGTTGGTTAACTGAGCGCTCCGCTTCGCGTCGCGGCTAAACGGGTCAATTCACAAGAAATCATAACGATACACGTTCGAGATGGATCTCGATGACGTCCGCCGGTGGCGGGCGATGATCAGGGAGGATCATATGGCTTTGACGATGATGGTAACGCGGCGGCAAGCTTCCCCCGAGGAAATTGTCGAGATTTGGAAGGAATTCAAGGCGGATCCGAAGAACAAAGCACTGCGCAATCGGTTGATCGAGCAGTACTTGCCGCTGGTGAAGTACAACGGCGAGCGCATTTGGTCGCGGTTGCCAGACGGCGTGGAGCTGGATGACCTGATTTCGGCCGGCGTGTTCGGATTGATGGACGCGATTCACGCGTTCGATTTGAACCGCGGCGTGAAGTTCGAGACGTATTGCGTACCGCGTATTCGCGGCGCGATGCTGGATGAGCTGCGAACGATGGACTGGGTTCCGCGGCTGGTGCGCAGTAAAGCCAGCAAGCTGAACGAGGCGCTCAAGACGCTGGAGGCACGGCTCGGCCGCACGCCGAACGAAAATGAGCTGGGCGAATACATGCAGCTCAACTCGGCCGATCTCGAAAAGATGATCACCGATGCCAATGCGGTGAACTTGATCAGCCTCAACAAGAAATGGTATGAAACGGACAGCTATAAGGACGTCCGTGAGATCGACATTCTCGAAGATAAAAAGGGCGAGGATCCGACGAAGCGGATTCAAAAGTCGGATCTGATGCGGCTGGTGACGAAGGGTCTCAATCGCAACGAGCGCCTGATCATCATTCTGTATTACTACGAAGAGCTCACGATGAAGGAGATCGGCGCGACGCTCGATCTTTCGGAAAGCCGCGTGAGCCAGATGCATAGCGCGATCGTACAGCGTTTGCAAGGCCAGCTTGGTAAGCGTCGGCCTGAGTTTGGGGCTACGGCATAGGCCTTTCATTAACCACGACGACACGACGAGCACGACGTAGGGCAAGAGACATATTGTCGAACGTAGTGTCCGTTGTGTCGTTGTGGTTAGTTCTCTTGGGAGTAACTCGCTTTTGATGCTTCTTACTCGGCAACTGTCTGGCGTGTGGCGGCATGCGACGCGTTATTTGCGTCATTTGCCGACGACCGTGGTGCTGGGCGGCCAGGCGGACGAGGCAAAGCGATTGGCCGGTTGTTTGGCCAGTCATCCTCGTTGCTTTTCAGCGGCGCGGCTGGAGACGAGATACTTTTCGGATCACTCGGCGCGCTCGGTCGGGTGGTATCGCGCGGCGTTTCCGCTTTCGGTGCGTGTGAGGCGGACGCAAGGGCAAGTGGTCGAAGCATCGACGTCGTATCTCGCGCTGCCGAATGCGCTCCGCCAGATGCGGCAAGTGCTGACCAAGATCCGAATCGTCGTGTTGCTCGGCGACCCCGTCGCGCGCGCCCACGATCATTTCCAGCAGCGTCAGAATTCGGGCGCGGAACGGCGAGGTTTTGAGGAATGCGTGGCCGAGGAGATTCGGTCCGCGGGTTATGCAGCGCGATTTGGCGAGGCGCTCGAACCGAACGTGGCGCCGATGCTGGGTTACGTGTCGCAAGGCTACTATGCACTGCAGTTGGAGCTGCTTCAGAAACTTTATCCACGTAACAAGATCCTGGTCATGGATCGGGCGAGTCTGCTGACGAATGCCAATGCGGCTTGCGATCGCATCTTTAATTTCATGGGCCTCGAGAGTGTTGAGATTGAGCCGCCGGCGGTTGAGGCGGTCGGCCATGGCCGCGATGTGATTCACCCGCGCGCGGAACGATTGCTGCGCGAACATTATCGGCCCTTCGACGAACTGCTGCGCGAGATTTCGGAGCAGCGGTTTTCTTGGATGCAGCCGGCACTGGCGGATGCGGCGTAGGCGCCGTGGTCATCGCGGCGTCATGCTGCCTGCGCAGTGTCGCTTTGCCGTTTTGCAAGGCAGTCGGCCGGGCCGGCGGGCAAGCTTGGCGAAGGTTGCCGAGTTGGGAAGCACGGCCTATGATGTCGCGGGGATGGGGAGCGCTCCGCTTCGCGTCGCGGCTAAACAGCGGGTTTTAGGGCATTTCAAGTTCTCGTGCTGGGTGGCTAGCAGCCCGGGGAAGTATTGCTTTCCGGCAGGCGGCTTGACACGTATGGTATGTTGCGCGGCGTGGGCATCCGAGGCCTGGCACGGAGGTATAGCCGATGACGATGGGCAAGCGACGACAG